>JAFYUT010000042.1 GCA_017549485.1 Akkermansia sp. | reverse complement strand
GTAAACTTGAAAACTGCCTCGCCCGGCCTTGCTTCGCGCTGCTCGTTTGAGCCGCTCAGCCTTTCGGGCGTCACCGTGACGGTGTGCCGATGAGTATACCTGAATCTTCACCGAACGTCAAGCCAATTTTTCTAAAAATTTTCACTTTTCTTTCTCATTTTTTGTAAACCCTTGAAAATACAAGGCAAAAATTTTGCACTTTTCTACACAAAATCGCGCATTTTCTAAAAATAGATAGAAAATGCGCAGGAAAAGTAAATGAAATCCGCAACGATTAAGCGCATTTACGGCAACGCGCCACACAATAATAGCAAAACGGAATAAAGAACACACCGATAAAGGTGGCCACGCACATACCGCCAATCACAGTAATACCAACGGATTGGCGTGCTTCTGCCCCCGGCCCCGAAGCTAATGCCAGAGGTATGCAGCCGAGAATAAACGCGAAAGAAGTCATGAGAATGGGTCGCAAACGCGCCTCTGCCCCGGCAAGGGTAGCTTGTAAAAGCGGAATCCCCTCAGCCAGACGGTCTTGCGCAAACTCAACCACCAGAATTGCATTCTTAGCCGCAAGTCCAATCAGCATGATAAGCCCGATTTCTGCATACAAATCAAGTTCCATTCCTGCGACCCACAGTGTACAAACGGCCCCTAAAATGGCAATGGGTACGGAAAGAACAATAGATACCGGCAAAGACCAACTCTCGTACAAAGAAGCCAACAGCAAAAAGGCAAATACCCCCGAGATTGCAAACATGCCACCTAAACTCACCCCTTGAGCCGCTTTTTTCTCTTGATAACTCATACCGGAGTATGAATACCCCATATCATCGGGCATTGTCGCAGCAAATGTTTCCTCTAACGCCGACATCACCTGCTCTCCGGTGTATCCCCGGGCAGCAGCAACGTTCAGCATGGAAGCATTGTACATATTCTGCCTAATCAAAAACTCCGGTCCATAAGTAAACTGCACATCTACCAAGGCATTAAGAGGCACCTGAGAACCATCCGCCCCCGGCAGATAAAACTTATCCAGCTCTTGAATATTCATACGGCTGGCAGCATCTGCTTGCATATAAACTTGATATTGATAACCATACAAATTAAAATAATTCACGAAAGCACTGCCGAGAAAAGTTTGAAGAGAGGCCAATGCGGCATCAGGGTCTACCCCTTGAGACAAGGCTTTCGGCACATTGAAGCGCAAAAAGTATTGCGGGGTATCTGCCGCCATCAGATTCTGTACGGAAGCAATCTCAGGGCGAGCAGAAGCAGCCGCCACAAAAGCAGCGGTTTGTTGAGCCAAATACCCGGCACCTCTCCCCGCGCGATCCTCAAGCATAAAAGAAACATCGGATGTAGCGCCCACACCGGGGATAGGTGGCGGAGTCATTGTAAAAGCAATCCCCCCCGTGTTCAGGGAATCGAGCTGTCGGCTTAACCGAGATGACAGCTCAGCCGCCCCTTGGGAAGCCGGCTCCCGTTGATTCCACGGTTTAAGCGCAATGAAAAAGAAGGCATTGTTAGGGCTCTGCACACCGGTAAGCAAATTAAAACCATTCACCATCAGCACACCATCTATGGCAGATTCTTGTTTCAGCATATCAATAATCCGAGTACTCCCCTGCTCTGTAAGGGCAAGGGATGAACCGTAGGGCATTTGTAAAGAACCATAAAAATACCCCTCATCCTCATTCGGCAGAAATCCGCCCGGCACACGCTTTATAGCAGGGTATATACAAGCAGCCACTACCAGCAATATCAAACCGGTCAAAACGCCACGCCTTATCATTGCCCCCGAGACTCCGGCAAACAACTTGCGCACTTTATCCAAGCAGGCATTAAAAACAGCCCCCGAGCGCGCCAGCATATTGTTGCCCGCACGGCGAGGCCTCAGCAACAAGGCAGACAGCGCCGGACTCAAGCTCAATGCCGTAAATGCCGATATCAAGATAGACACCCCGATAGTCACCGAGAACTGAGCAAACAAACGCCCAGTAATCCCCGGTAACAACATGCACGGAAAAAACACGGCGGCCAACACCAGAGCCGTTGCCACCACCGGGCCGGCAACCTCTCTCATGGCAGAAAGAGTGGCCTCGCGGGGCGAATCACCGGCATCTATGTGAGATTGCACCGCCTCTACCACTACGATGGCATCATCTACCACCAGCCCTATCGCCAACACCAACCCCATCAAACAAATGGTGTTCACCTCCATCCCGAAAAGGGGAAAAAACACAAAAGTCCCCACCACACTCACCGGAACAGCCGTAAGCGGAATCAGCGTAGCGCGCCACCCCTGCAAAAAGATAAACACCACCAATATCACCAATACAAGAGCTACCCCCAAGGTTACCAAAATATCCCGAATCCCCAAGCTCACCCCCGCCGTTGTATTAAGCGCCTGCCGCAGCTCCAGCCCCGGCGCAAGGGATAAACCGGCCAAGGTCTTTTCTACCGCTTGCACAGTTTTGAGTGCATTACTGCCGGGACTTTGTGATATAGCAATAATGGCACAAGACTCACCATTGTATGAAGAACTCATATTATAGCTCTCACACCCCAGCTCTACCCGTGCCACATCACTGAGGCACACGAGAGAATCCGCATCCGCACGCAAAATAATATTCTGAAAATCCTCTACACTATTCAAGCGCCCCTGCGTGCGTACGGTATAGGTTGTTTGCTGTCCCGGCAGGGCGGGTTCTGCGCCGATTTTGCCGATGGGGTTCACGCGGTTTTGCTGTTGCAGGGCATTCTGCACTTGCTGCACCGTAATACCCAACGCGGCCATTTTTTGCGGATTCAGCCAAATACGCATGGCATACTCCCCTGCCCCGAACACCTGTACATTACCCACACCGGGGGTTCGCAACAGCGGATTCACAAAATTAATGTAGGCATAATTGCTCAGCCACACGGCATCATAATCTCCCTGCGGGGCTCGCAACACATACAGCAACATCGGCGGTCCACTCAGCGTGCGCATGGTTACCCCCATCTGCTGCACCTCCGCCGGCAACTGAGCAGATGCTTGAGCGTAACGTAAATAAGCCAACACTTGGTCCATATTAGCCTCCGTCCCAACATCAAACAAGACAGAAAGACTCATATTCCCCTCATTCGTAGAGGTAGAGGTCATATACTCCATTCCCTGCACACCGCTCATCTGCTGCTCAATGGGAGACGCTACCGAGTCTACCACCGTTTGGCAATCTGCACCGGGAAACGAGGTAGAAATACTCACCTCAGCCGGTACAATATTCGGGTATTGTGCCACCGGCAACGAAAATGCCGTTATCAACCCGCCCAGCACCAGCATGAGCGCCACACATATTGCCACCACAGGCCGTCTTATGAAAAATGCATACATCAAGGCATTTGATTCTCCCCTGCCCCCGGCGGACTCAAAAACGGGGAGATTGCCAAGCATGACTCCGTTATGAAAAAAATCCCGCAGCATTATGCCACGGGATTTTTTGTTGTTGAGGTATGAATTATTATTTACTTGACCAAGCGTATCTTGCTCACGACACCACGCGGAGACTCCAGCAATGCGGCAGCATCCCCCAATGCAGTATTCTCGTATTTAGTGAACAAAATATAGATTATAGTACATTCTTTCCATTTAGAGGATAAAACTCATAACACACAATACATTACCTTTAAATAGTATACTTATATACCAAGTTTTCTAAAGAAATCTAACTTATTGCGTTATATGTGATAATAAGAACTGAAAAGATTTCCAAAAATCAAACGAACATCCATACAAAGCAACAGGAATCAATATAATAGTTCCTATTTTAATGAGAACACTCTTAATCGGAGATTTTAATGCTTCACCTGTCCCTACGATAATTCCACAAGTGACAAAAAAGGTTACGATGACAACGATAAGGGTCCACAAATAATTTTCTTCAAAAAACAAATGAAAAAGGTAAACAAAAAACATCAATATTGCGGCAGCTTCAATTAGGAGGAAAATACTATATACACAAACATATGCTAATGATGATCTCGCGAAACATGCTCCACACTCCGCAAGCTCCTCACCGAGCCACCCTTGCTTCATCTCTGAACCCAATACTTGATTGAGATAAAAATCGTGTACCGAATATTTATCATCCCCGCATATTTCGGTCGGGTACCCCGCTATGGGTATTATTATAAGAAAAGAAGCCGCAAAGGCAAGATAAACCAGATGAAAAAGAATACCGATAATCAGATTTAATTCTTCTCGTAAGTCTTTAAAATACAACCAAAATAAAGCCACAAAAGATAAACTCAAAAGAAAGCAAAAGAAATAATAGCAGCGGTTTATATATAGATGAGCTTTCATAACAGACCTCATCTTCTTAGTTTTCGAAGCCCCCATTCGTTTTAAGTACAAGTCTCGTTCCAAGACAGCTATTTTTCTTTTCACATCATCTAATTTTCTACGAAGGACCACATTTTCTTCAGCAGACTCTATACAGGGTTTAGCCTCGGTTATGTAGAGGTTCCACAAATAATCGGCCTTCTCTTTCGTCCACTTTGACCCTGTATAATTTTCAAACTCAATCGGATCTTTTTTTGCCAATAACGCTTGTTTCTCTATTTCATATGCATTCATACGCTTTGCAATTTATAATTTGTGAATCTTCTTTGTTGATTGGCGTATATTTTCATGCTACGCCCCATTTACTCTAAGTTTTTAGTGTAACACTCCAATTGTCGGAAGGAGACTTCTAAAACATTGAGGAACAATATAAACTACGAACACCTCATCCATTATTTTATTTGGTTACACAACCTCCCGTTAAGAGAGCGCAATTCGTCCCTCCATTTCATCATGAGATTTGAGAGTTCCGTTAAATCTTCCGATGTTAAATTTATTTGAGCCATAATATTGTGTTTTGTAAGATTACCCTTATACCAAACAGAAAGAGAGCTGGCGGTTTAGATGCTCGGCGTTTCCATACATAATAACACCTTTTCCGCACATGCATCATTTGGTTGCTTTTTCGCATATAACTCACCGGTGCTATAATCAAGATAAAGATGTATATACCCGTATAAAGGACTGGATGATACAATTTGCAGCAAATCAGCCACAGGCACGCACCATATGCGAGGACGCAAATCAATTTCGCAATAGAAATACCAATGTGATTTATTTGAATGCTTGCGTAATGAAGACTTAGCTATTTTGATATGTACACGCTCCGGATATTTCAGGCTGCGAGAGGAGGTATAGCTGATGCTCTTTCCTCTTGTGGATTGTTGCGGTGTTTTAGCCGACCTAAGAGCCTTGCATTCTGCTTTGCTAACATGTATTTTTTGGCAATGCAACATGAACTTACCCAAGATTCGTTCCCAAGAAGAAATATAATCTTTATCATACACGGGTATAAGAATCGGAACAACACTCAAAGCCATTAGCTTTTCTGCAAGCATCTCCGTATCGGCTTTCTCATGTTCTTCATAAGTAAGCCACGCATAAACCGGTTTAATAGTGTTGTCATACACAAAATCAGGCAAAGCAGCAATTTTTTGACGGCGATCTTCTAACAGGTGATATAACACAATTTCCTCCTCACGGAGAGTCAAACCAACGATATGAATTTCATTATGATGAAATTCGTCATACCACTCTTCTTGCTGAAGACGATTCAGTGCACGCTCATAATCTTCCTTAAAGAAAATGCATGTTTCTTTTTTAGTTGCCACGCCATGAATATGGTGAACACTTGGCGTCGCGTTTTTTACCTTAGAGAATTTCAGTTTAAGAGCTTTCTCCATAGCCCTGTCATAGTTTGTGGTAAGATAGGCATCCACCTTCTTATTCAGCTCAGACAAGGCATGATGTACAAAGCTGGGTTCAAGCGCTAAGCATTCTTTAAAGAACTCCTTGTCCAACTTATCATTCTTAACGTAAGTCTTTAGAACAGACTCATATCTCAAATGACTATTCTTCCCGGCAACAAGGTTGACACTGTTACCCAAAAGTATAATACGCCCGGTACGTTTTTTGTGGTGAGAGTCATCATTCAACATGAATTATCTTATACGCTTTTGGAAACCGTATTCAATCACAGGCAAATCTTTATTATCAAGTGCAAAAGTATTTTTAGAGTCAAAGGATGAAAAGTGCGTACCTATGCCCAAACGCTTTTGCAATTTGGCACAAAAGATGCTTGACTATCGGTTTCCAAATTCGTATTAGCCATGAAAACAAACAGAATTTCTCAAGAACCCAAATATCATGCAAGCAAGGAAGATATAGCTGCCATAGAGATATTGAAAAGCACGGGGGTACCAGTGATAGAAGCAGCCATGGTAGCCAAGCTTGCATTGAAAGCCGGGAGGGGACGCGAAAGACGCGCTATCAAATGCATAGAGCTAGGTGAAAAAGAATTGAAGAAGCAGGAACGTACTGTCAGTTTTGCAAAGGCAGTAGAGGCAGCTCTGGCTGCACGCAAGCACAGACGCCCAAGAACCCAAACAGATTTTCGGTATGTGAGTCGCAGATTCATGAAGCGCTGCCCGTCATTATCAACAAAACGCCTACGTTTCATCAGTCCTCAAGAGTGTACAACATACATAAAGCAAGCCTTCGATACACCGCGCCAGCGACAAAAAGCAAGACTGGTGTTAAGCGCAATCTTCAGCACGGCGCAGAAGCAAGGATGGTGCACCGAAAATCCGGTGGAGAAAGTGGATGCTCCGCATGTAGTAGAAAAGAGAGTCGATGTACTAACGCCAAAGCAACTTGAGCAATTGCAAGAAACAGCAAAGTTATATTCGAATGGTATATGCCGGGCGGCCGTGGGGTTGATGCTATACGCCGGAATTCGCCCCCACGAGGTGGCCCGCCTCAGCTGGGAACATATAGATTTAGAGGGCGGCAGCATCTCTATACTGCCACAACATAGCAAAACCGGTGGTGCCCGATTGGTAACCATACACCCTCCGCTGCGCCGTTTACTTTACACTTGCAAAAACACAGGGCGTATATGCCCACCCCAATGGCAAAAACATTGGAGGCTGTTGAGACAGCAAGCCGGTTTTACAACCTGGCAGCAAGATTGTTTACGCCACACCTTTGCCGGTTATCACTTGAAACATTTCCGCAGTTACAAAGAGTTACAATATGAGATGGGGCACAGAGACTCGGCACTTCTGAGAACTCGCTATATTAACATGCGTGGCGTTCAAAATGCGGATTTATTTTGGGCATAACTAAGAAAAGCCATTAAAAAAGGTTGAATAATAAATAGAACATAAACCTGTGCTCTCAAAAAACTCAAAAAAACGAGCGTAGAACCCAAGATGCTGCTTGACTTGGCAAACAGGCTTCTTTAGAATGAATAAACGTATATGGCAACGAAAGAGCACACATCCGTCTACCGACCCGGCATCCAAGCCATGCTGCACGAGCATGAGCAAATGAGTGCCTGGTTATTTTTTGCCGTCATGAGTTATTTGGTAATGCGGTTCACCCCGGAATGCGGGTGCACGGCAGACACCTGCGGGGGCATATTGTGGTATACCGAGATATGGCTGGGGGCTTTGTTGAGTTGGGGCCACACGGCAGGGGTACTGGTATTGCACAGTGTAGTCATCGGTATATGGCTGTTATATTGTTTAAAGACAGCCTCACTCTTTGTGCGGCGCAGCACGGCATGGGCCATTACGGGGCTCATGTTTATCTATTGCTCGGATTTATGGGCGGGGCCGGCAGAGCTGAATCTTGTCTTGCAAACCATCAGCATGTATCATCTGTTGGTATGGGCTCGCGGCAAAAAAGATTATTTCCCGCCGCGCCACCTCTTCCTTGCGGGGTTGGGTGTTACCGTAGCCATGATGACTACCCCCACGGCAGTGGTGTTCTGGCTGCCGGTTATCGGGCACATGCTGTGGGTAAACCACGGCAAACGCTTACAAAGCTGCGCCTATTGTATAGGGGGCTTAAGCACACCTTGGGCAGTGGTAGCATTCATTTTCGGCTGCAATCCGGCAACCGCCGGTTTCATACAAGCCCATTTCGGGAGCTATTTCAGCGGGTGGCAGAACAGCCTTTTATGCACGGCTCCCCTGCAAATATTCGTGGGCACCTTGCCGGGGTTCTGCCAATCTTGGGTACCGCCCCTGTTGGCACTCATTCCCGGGCATTTACTGTTGTTTATGTGGTTGCGACCCTTCCGCAAAATACGCCGCAGCAGGAAGTTGGGCATCAACACAACCTTGGGCATCTCCTTTGTCCTTGTTTTCGTGGTGTCATTCTGCATGATGAAGCACCCGTATTTCACGGCGTTTTATCCGTTCATGCTTATCAGCCTTATCGGCGTTATTCTGAGCATAAGGCGGTGGATTCGCAACCGCTCTGCTAAGCGAGTGTTGCGTGGCATCGGGCTGATGGTGCCGTTTATTACCCTGCTTGTGCTACTGATTATACCGGTATTGCATACCGCCATGGGCAAACAGAGCAGCCCTGCTTCCCCTCGCTCCTCAGCCATTGAGCACATCATCCACTCTTGGCAATGGTGAAAAAAACACGAAAAAAGGCGGGTAGAACACCCGCCTTTTTGTTTGAATGGTTGAACCGAATTATTTTACGGAAGAGCAATGAACTTGCCCTGCGGCATGTTGCACAGCGGGCATTTCTCGGGCGCGGTCTCTACCGGGAAGGTATCACCGCAGAGCGGGCAAATCACATAACCCTTGGGCAGGTTGAGGGGCTCACCGGCCTCCAGCTGGCGGATAGCCTCGGCATACATAGCTGCGTGCACTTTCTCGGCTTCCAATGCCCAATTGAAGCTGCGCAGGGCATCTTTGGCGCCCTCAGCCTCGGCTTGAGCCACCATGGGAGGATACATCTCGCTGTACTCGTAGGTTTCACCCTTGAAAGCCTCTTTCAGGTTCTCAAGCGTGGTACCCACATGCCAGCTCATATCATACTCAATGGGCTGCTCCCCCATTTTCACCAAAGCCTTGGTGTGGTTAGCGGCATGAATACGCTCTGTGGCAGAGGTAGCTTCAAACAACTTGGCAATTTGAGGGTAGCCCTCCTGCAAAGCCTTGCTGGCAAAGGAAGCATACATGGCGCAAGCGGTACTCTCACCGATAATGGCCGTCTTTAAATTTTCAATGGTCGTAGACATGCTTTCATTTATACCGCAATACGGAACCATTGCAAGCAAATTCTATACCATATAGCCACAATTATCGTACATGAGGACATCTGACATAAAGAATCCTCTCAACTTTATCAATAACTACTTGACGTCTCACGCCTCATCGTATAATGTGAGAATATCATTGGGTTTTAGCTCTTCTCACCTCTTTCACTCTTCATCTTTCAACATCAGGCTATGAAACTGCATTTACCTCTTTCCTTACGTCTCGCCATACTCGGCGTGCTGAGTTTAGGCACTTCGGCACTCTACGCCGCCGGTAATTTGATTGTTGCAAACAAAACCGTACGCGAAGTAGAAACAGGCACAGCAAACTCCTCCAATTATACCCTTACCGCCAAAGCATACGCAGCATACTCCGGCAACATCTCATACAAATCCGAAGTAGAATTCAGTGGCAACAGAACCTACGCCTCCGCAATCATCACCACCGATTACAGTAACTATTACTGCGAACCGGAGGCATACGCATACGGCGGGGCTTTTCTCTGCTCTGGCCATGTAACCATGAGTTATAACAACTCTTTAACCTTCAATGCCAACTTAGCAGAAGCCTATGCAGAGGCAACATATACAAACAGTAGCTATTACGAGAATCAATACACTACTGCGGATGCTTATGGTGGCGCCATTTACAGCAGCAATTACAATATAACCCTAGCAAACAACGCACAAGTCGTTTTCAAAAACAATACAGCTTATGCATCGCACCCCAAACTGTATGGAGATGCCCGTGGCCATGCATATGCCTATGGTGGTGCCATTGCCAACCTGTACGGGGATACAGTCATCGGCAACAACGGGTATGTATTGTTTGACAACAACGCAGCGGGCTCAGGCGGAGCCGCCATTTACACGGACAGGGGGAATATTACCCTCATCAACAACGGCAAACTCGAAATAAAAAATAATCAGAAAAAAGCCTTATACTCAAAGCAAGGATACATTGACCTTACCGGCAACATAGAACTCTGTGCATATGGCAATAAAGAGTGTGTCTTTTACGCCAAAAACGTCTCTCTGACAAGAAGTTCTACGGCCGATTTTCACGACAACACAGCCACCGGTTATACTGATGGAGGCGCTGTGTTCAATTGCTACACCCTCGCACTCAATCAAAACCACTCCTTACTTTTCACCGACAACACCGCTGATTATTACGGAGGCGCCATTGATATATGGGAATCGCTGCAAATGAATAACAATACCGCTATTACGTTTTCCGGTAATGAATCCAATTATGGAGGCGGCGCAATATGTATCACCGGAGTACGTGGCGAGTCGGAAATCAAAGATAACGGTATCATCACCTTCTCAGAGAACTGCACTACAGCCACCTACACACGCTCAAATAACAGCGCAAGCATCTCATTAAGCAACTCATTGGGAGGTGGCGCATTAAACAATTCCTCAACACTTACCATCAGCAACAATACTCAATTAGTATTTGATAAAAACCATGTCACGGTTAACGGCTCTGCCACATCCAATTCTGCATACGCATCATACAAAGACGTCTATTCCTACATCACATTAGGCGCCTACGGAGGTGCGATATATTCGGCTGAGCCCTTGAATTTTCTTTCTAACGGCAACATAACATTCAGCAATTCCTCTGTTAATTCTAAAACTACATCCGTAGCAACAAATTATTCGGAATCTGACCTCGAATGCCATGCCAGCGCCCATTCAGGCGCTCATAGCAGCGCCGTTTATTTGAGACATAATTCTCAGGAAAGCCTCTGGAAAGGCAATAACTCCATCACCTTTAAATCAAACACAGCTTGGGCTTCATCCACGGCAGATACCGCCGAGGCATACACCTACGGCGGCGTCATGCAACTGGGCAATTACTCTACGCTGATTGTCGACCAAAACGGCAACATCAGTTATACTCAAAACACAACCGAAATCGAGGCGTATACTGTAGATGCCTACGAAACCTCATTCGGTTCTTGGCGCATAGCTTATGCACATGCTGATATATACGGTGGTGTACTATATGTGGGTACCGACAGTATGCTTGTTTTCCAAAACAACGGCAACTTGAGCTTTACGCAAAATACATGCACTTCCCAATCAAGCAACATGGCGAGTGTTACCAACGTCTCATCCTCTCGCGTAGAATTAACATCTCTATGTATTGCGCGAGGCGGCGTGATAAATTGCACCGGCGGCAGTTGCGATTTTTACAATAACGAATTAATAGAATTTTCCGGCAACATCGTTACGAGCACAGCCTCCATGGGAGGAAAAATATCCGGTACACCTATCAATGCAACGGTAGAAACGAATGCCAGAATTCGAGGAGGCGTTATTGCGCTGGAATCCGCAACCATGAGCTTATTCGATAATGAGGATGTGATATTCCGCGAAAACACTATCAAAGCCACTGCGGTCAAGCAAAGCACGGCGGATTCAAGAACCGAGTTATACATACTCACCTATGGTGCTGCATTGTATGTGGATAGCGAGTCCTCTTTTACTCTGGGTGGCAACCACTCCGTCATCTTTGAAAAAAATCTGGAGATTAATAACGACACCTATCGTCTGAGAAGTATCGGTTCGGATGGTATTCTTAACTTATCTGCCACTGATGCCACAGACACCATCACCTTCTATGATACCATAACGGCAGATGGCACAAAAGCAGTTGTTCACCTGAATCCGGATTACACGGACAATAGCGGCATCACCCGAAGCGGGAATGGGCACATCATCTTCAGTGGTAAATATACCGAGGAGCACTTGAATCAACTGCTGAAAAAGAACGGCAAATCACGCAGTGCTACATCTTCAGAAATCACGAACTCTCGTACCTCCTACGCAGAAACAACCTACCTGCACAGTGGGCAAGTGACCATAGAAGACGGAGCCGTTTATTCCGGTGCAACACTCACCCTGCTCCGAGCAAACAGTGGCACCACCACCTTAGAGCTATCGGGTGGCTCGTTGAATTACAGCAGTGGCCACATAACCCTCCAAGCCGGCACCGAACTGCTGCTCAACAATTGCAACAACAACATTACAGCTTCTACGCTCACGTTAGAAAAAGGCAGCTCTCTCCGCTTCTCTCTTTCATCCGTCAACACAACAAACGCGCTCTTAAGTTTCAGTGGCTATCTGGCGGCAGACAGCGGTTCAACTCTCAACATTGATTGCGATTCCGTTTTACCTGAAAGCGGCACCTATAAACTACTCACCGTAAGCTCCATACCCGGCACATGGAACAATCTGACCATTAACACCCATCTGGGATTACAGAATATCCGTTGGGTTAATAACACCTTGGTGGCCGATTTCAGCAAACTAACGTGGAGCAACTCGGCCGGTACCCGTAAATGGGATTCCTCTGCCCGAAACTGGAGCAACGGCAGCGCCTCTACAACCTACTCAGCCGGCAAAACAGTAGAATTTTATGATTCCGGCTACGGCAGCATCACTCTCAGCGGTAATTTGGCCCCATCTCTGTTGTGGATGCAGAACAGCAGCGGGTGCAATTATTCTTTCACAGGCACAGGTGCATTAACCGGCTCCATGCAACTACAAAAACGCGGGGCCGGAACGCTGAGCATATCCACAGCTAACAGTTACACCGGGGGTACAATTCTTTACGCAGGTAAATTGGTTGCCAACCATGCCAAGGCATTCGGCACCGGCAAAATAGAATTGCTGGGAGGAACGCTGGATATGAATGATAAAGCACTCACCAACGCCATATACGCAAGCGCCGGCTCCATCAGCGGGGGCTCTTCCTACGCCGGCAAATTATACGTTGCTGGGTCTGTTAATCTAACAGAAAATTTGCATGCCGGCAAGGGCATTGAAATCAACAGCGGTGAACTATACGGCAAATCCATTGTTGATACGAATATCATCGTCAACGCCCCGAATCAAACCATCAACCTCGGCTCCGCCTTGAACGGAGAAAGCAGTATTTCTTTGAACTCCGGCTATCTGCAAACGGATTCTTCACTGAACATCGGCGCTCAACAAAGCCTGAACTTTGACGGAGGGCACCTGCTCTGCGACTTGAAAGCAACTGATGGAGGCACCATTAACGTAACCACCCAAGGCCAAGTAGACGGAGATATGTCCGTTTATGATGGACAACTCATTTTCGACTTCGGTAATACGCTCGAGGTTCTCGGCAACCTGTCTATAAATGGTGAGGTAGTGGTCAAACTCAATGGTAATTATGAGGAAGACCGAACCTATACCTTGATTGAGACGTCAGGCAATATGTCCATAGACTTCAGCAAATTAGCAGGAGAAGTCACCCAATTAGGAGACCGTTACGGTTGCAACTTCAGCGCAACCTCTCAAGGGCTCAGCGTCACTATTGTAGAGGTAGGCACTACCCTTACTTGGGCCGGTGGCCCGGATGATATATGGTGTATACAAGGCGGTGTGTGGGAAGACGGCAAAGTATACAATGATGGTGACACCGTCATTTTGGGTGATGGTACAGTTACTTTACGCGGTTGGTTAGCACCCCGAGCCGTCCACATCAAACCACAAGAAAATCTCACCGTGACAGCCGAGGATGATTGGGGCTACATTGAAGGCAATGATACTTACATCATCATCGAGGCAGCTCCCGACGCCACCGTTATTTTTGATGTCGCAACTTATCACAGGGGCGACACCATTATACGCTCCGGCACTGTCAAATTTACAGACAACACCTATTTCAGCAATAGCCAAATCGTACTGGAAGGCGGTACGCTTGACTTAGCTAACAAGTGGGAGTCGTGTGACATTACGCTTACCGGCAAAGCCTCTATTCTTAAAGGCAAAAATCACAGCGGTTCATTTACCATGCTCGGGGGAGAACTGTTAAAGGGCTCCGTTCTCAGCAGCTATTGGGATATGAACCTGAACGGAGGCCTCATTAACGGCACACTCACCTGTGATGACACCACCCATGTCAACGGCGTAGTAACTATAGGCGACTACGGCAAACTCAATACCGGAACTCTGCACCTCCATGAAGACGGCATTTTGACAACTTCGGCAAAAGGCTTAGCGTTGAATGCCAAAACATCAGACCTTATCTTCAACGGCGGTAAGCTGATATCTCTCAACAAATTGACGGCATACTCCCTCACCATGAGCGGCGGTCATCTTGATATGAGCAATGAGAAGCCCATGGCATTAACCATCACCGACGAAGCAATCCTCCGAGAGAATGCACATATCTCCCTATACGGCAAACTCACGGCCGCGTCGCTGGAAATGAATCAAAGTTCCATTACGTTGAATATGGCCCCCGAGGACGTGACAGAAAAGCTTCAACCCAAGCCACAATCTCTCACACTCAAAGACAAAGATGCCGCAGCCACACTTACCGACTCTACGTTGAAACTCAATGGCAGTATGAGTGTGGCCGGGCATTTAGAGCTTAACCATACCACCCTGTCATTAAAAGACACGGGAGCAAAACCGAAAGCTTTGGGATTAACGGTAAAAGGGGCGCTCACGGCAACAGAAAATTCTGAAATCTACGCCACCGGCAAGGTTGCCTTAGCCTCACTGATGCTGCGTGACTCCTCATTAACCATCTGCAATTCCAAACCTCAAAGTCTGGCGCTTAATGGCAAGACGAATGCAGACAAACAAGCTATCTATAATAACATCACCAATTCATCTCTCCTACTTAATGGCAGCATGAGCGTGGCCTCTCATCTCATGCTCAGCAATGCCACCATTCAGCTCAAAGATGCCAACTCCGCAAAACCGAAAGCCTTGGGGCTTACCGTTAAGGGAGATTTGTGGGTTAGTGACATGTCTCAACTCTACCTCAGCGGTGCTCTCTCGGCCAAGAATCTCACGCTGGGCAGCGGTGATATTTACATGACGAGCACCAAGCTGCAAACCATCAAGGTGAGCAATGAGCTGACCTTGAACGGCGGCACCTACCTGCATTTCGGGTTCTCCGTCACCCAGAAAGATGTAGAAAAAGACAAGGTATTCAAGATTCTTACCTTCAAGGTGCTTGATGATGATATTAATGCCGCAGACCTTTATAGTCTGCTGGGTCTCAGTGAGGAAATTTGCATACTTGACTTCGACAAGAGCCGTAAGTCTATCACCTTGGAAGTGGAAAATTATGAGAAATGGAACAAACAGGCCGAGGACATTCGCAATGCTGAACTTGCCACCGCTGCAGAAGAAGAAGCCGAGGATATGCTCTTTGCCCCCGCAACCACGGCAGAAGCCATGGCACCGGAGTTGAAGAAAGCCGCAGATACTCTGGTGCAGAGCACTTGGGGTACGGTGGGGGCTTCCCTCGCATTCGGAGATACCATTGCCAACCATGGTACCCACGCCACGCTGTTGGAGGGTGGTAAGGGTGCCGCATGGATTTCTACCATGGGTGGCAGCAGCCGTATTTCTTCCGAGGCCGGCCACGCGGGGGCGGATTACACGCTGACGGGTGCTG
>JAFYUT010000041.1 GCA_017549485.1 Akkermansia sp. | reverse complement strand
GCGCATCACCACTTCTCGCAAAGACCCCGCCACGGTTATCGTAAGCGTGGAAGATGAGCTGGAGAAAGACCCCTACTCGGTCACCGCAAATGAGGCTCTTTTCAATGCAGCCAACGACTTGGGCCTGCCCACACTGGCAGCTTTCGCCATGGAGACCATTTGCCAAGGCCAGCCTAACCCCAAGAAGCACCTGCACATGCTGGCAAACCACTACATCAAGTACGAAATGTTTGCCGAAGCTGCAGATGCTTACCGCCGCGTGTTGCAGATTGACCGTACGGATGCCATTGCCCAGCGCGGTGAGAAAGACTGCTCCGCCCGTGCAACCATGAAGAAGGGCAACTGGGAAGGAAGCGGCGACTTCCGCACCAAGATGAAGAACGCCACTGCCACAACTGACTTGGAAAGTGCAGATAAGATGGGTCTTACCCGTGCAGAAATGGAGCAGAGACTTGCCCAGCTCTCCGAGCAATATGCCGTAGACAACACCAACTTACAGGTAGTGAAAGACATCGCCTCCATTTACGAGCAGATGGAGGACTACGCCAATGCCTATTCTTTCTACGCCTACGCATTCCAGCTCAGCGGCGAGGCCGATGTTTCCATCAACGACAAGGCCTCCGAGATGCACGGCAAAGCCATGGAGGCAGAGCTTGCTTACTACGAGCAAGTATTGGCAGCCGACCCCACCAACGAGGAAGCACGTGCCGCATACGATGCCCGCAAGAAGGAAGTTGCCATGGCAGTGGTGGAAGATGCCAAAGCCCGTGTGGAGGCCAACCCCACCGATGCACAGTTGCAGTTCAAATATGGTCAGGCATTGTTCGATGCCGGCATGCAGAGCGAAGCCATCCCGGCCTTGCAGCGTGCCCGTACCAACCCCAACCTGCGCATCAAGGCTATGCTCATGCTCGGCAAGTGCTACGCAGCCAAGAACATGACCGATATGGCCATTCGCCAGCTGGAAGATGCCGACAAGGAGCTCGTTGCCATGGACGACACCAAGAAGGAGATTCTCTACATGATCGGCACGCTCTACGAAACTGCCGGCAACAAGGAAAAATCTCTGGAAAGCTTCAAGGCCATTTACGAGGTGGACTACGGTTACAAGGATGTGGCTCATCGCGTAGAGTCTGCCTACTCGTAAAGAGAGACTTTACCTCAATTTTTTCAAAAGGCCGCAGTCTGAATACTGCGGCCTTTTTGTTACTTTGATTTTCATGCAGATGAAACATAAAAAGCTTGCCAAATCAAAACAGATAGTGTATAGTCTCGCGCGTCATGACTGAATTGCCAAAGGCTTACGAACCGAATTTTGTTGAAGAGAAGTGGCAAACCCGCTGGATGTCAGAGGGTTGCTTCCATGCAGACCCGCAATCTGAAAAACCTGCTTACAGCATTGTGATACCGCCGCCCAACGTAACGGGCGTGCTGCACATGGGGCATGTACTCAACAATACAATTCAGGATATTCTGGCACGCCGCGCACGCCAAGAAGGCAAAGAAGTGCTCTGGCTGCCGGGTACTGACCACGCCGGTATTGCTACACAGGCTCGTGTGGAAAAAGAATTGGCCAAAGAGACCCCGCCCCGTACCCGTTATGATGTAGGCCGTGAGGATTTCGTCAACATGGTATGGGAGTGGAAAGAAAAGCATGGCGGCATCATCATCAAGCAGCTCAAGAAGCTGGGGTGCTCCTGCGACTGGGAGCGTGAGCGTTTCACCATGGACGACGTCTTTGCCCCCGAAGTAGCCCGCGCATTCACCGAGCTGTTCAAGGAAGGCCTTATTTACCGTGGCCGCCGTATGGTGAACTGGGATCCCGTGCTGCGCACTGCCCTTTCTGACGAGGAGGTAATCATGACACCCTCCAAGAGCAAGCTTTATACCATCCGCTACAAGTTGGCAGACGGCAGCGGGCAGTTGTTGGTATCTACCACCCGCCCCGAAACCATCATGGCAGACGTAGCCGTGGCAGTGAACCCGAAAGACCCGCGTTTCGGTCACCTTATCGGTAAAACCGTTATCCGCCCGCTGGTAGAGACGGAAATTCCTATCATTGCCGATGACCATGTGGAAATCGACTTCGGCACCGGTGCCCTTAAGATTACACCGGCTCATGACCGCACCGACTTTGAGGTGGGCATGAAGAACAATCTTGAAATCATTGATGTATTAACCGCGGATGGCCACATCAACTGCCCGGCCTGCCCCGAGCTGCATGGCTTGGACCGCTTTGTTGCTCGCGACAAATCCGTAGAGCTTATCGAAGCCAAGGGATTGTTGGAGAAAGTAGAAGATTACGAGAACAATGTGGGTATCTCCCAGCGCTCCGATGTGCCTATTGAGCCGCGCTTGAGCATGCAGTGGTTCCTCAAGTACCCCTGCGTACAAGAGGCAGCAGATGCCGTGGCCAATGGCGATATCGTGTTCCGTCCTGCACACTGGGCCAAGACATACGCCCACTGGCTGGAGGGTATCCAGGACTGGTGCATCAGCCGACAGCTGTGGTGGGGCCACCGTATCCCGGTATGGTACCGCAAAGAAAAAGCTACTGAGTTACAGGAAGCAACCAAGCTTGACGCCGAAGATGCCGCCGCCGGTGACATTTATGTAGGTGTAGAGCCCCCCGCCGACCCTGAAAACTGGGTACAGGATGAAGACGCGCTGGACACTTGGTTCTCCAGCTGGCTGTGGCCCTTTGCCACCATGGATGACGAGTGCCGCGCCAAGTTCTACCCCACCAGTGACTTGGTAACCGGTCCGGATATCATCTTCTTCTGGGTAGCCCGCATGATTATGGCAGGTTACCGATTTGCCGATGGCAAGAAGCCTTTCAGCAACGTATTCTTCACCTCCATTGTGCGTGACCTGCAAGGCCGCAAAATGAGCAAGAGCTTGGGCAACAGCCCTGACCCGCTGGACCTCATCGCCAAGTATGGCGCAGACGGCCTGCGCTTCGGCCTCATGCGCATAGCCCCCACGGGTACCGACGTGAAATTTGACGAGAAACAGATTGAAGAAGGCAAAAACTTTGCCAACAAGCTGTACAACGCCGCCCGATTCCGCATGATGCAGGGCGAGGCCAGCACAGAGCCGGCACCCAAGTTCACACCTGTACATATCGATATTCTTTCCAAGCTCAAAGAACTGCACGCCACCGTGGCAGAAGGACTGAGCAAGTATGAGTTCAATACCTACACGCAAGCTCTGTACTCTTTCTTCTGGAATGAATATTGCAGCCTCTTCCTTGAGGCGGTGAAGAACGACTTGCGCGATGGCGACCCCGCTGTAAAGAATGCAACGCTCTACACCATAGACACCGTGCTGCGCCACTACTTGGCCCTGCTCTCCCCCATCATGCCGCACATTGCCGAGGAGCTTTGGCAGAGCCTCGGTTTTGCCGCACGCTACGAGGGCAAGCCGCTGATGAATACCCCCCTGCCCAACGCCGACGCACTGCTTGCCGGCTTGGATGAAACAGAGGTTTCCAAGGCTCGTGCACTTTCTACCGCACTGTACGATACGGCAAACCGTGCCCGTAACCTTAAGGCCGAATACAATCTCGCTACCAACAAGAAAGTGCGCTTTATACTCAAGCCCGGAGCCTTGCCGCTTACAGATGACCTGATGGCCCGTTTGGCGCTGCTTGCCGGTGCCCAAAGCGCTACAATCGAGGCTGCCTACGAGGCCCCCAAGGGAACGCCCACGGCTCTCACCCCCTTCGGCGAACTGTTCTTGCCGCTTGACGGATTGGTAGACGTGGAGGCGGAGCGCAGCCGCATCAGCAAAGAGCTGGAGAAAATGACCAAGGAGATTGCCAAGAGCCAAGCTAAGCTGGGCAATGCCTCGTTCGTAGACCGCGCTCCCGCTGCCGTAGTAGAACAAGAGCGAGCCCGCTTGGCTGAATGGGAAACCAAAAAAGCCCAGCTTGAAGCTATGCTCACCGCTCTCGGTTAACCCCCCCCCGGCCAACACCCATGGACAAGGAAGATTACATTTCAACCTTACCGCAGGCAGAACAGAAAGCTCTGTCTGTCTGCGGTATTTACAAAGCTCGGCAGCTGCGCAGCATCAACTTCACCACCTTGTATTCAGACATGCTGCAAGCTGCAGAGTATTTCCCGGATGATATCAAGCTCATCAGCAAAGAGAGATTGGCTGAGATATGCGAGCACGCCGGGATGCTCCCTGAGGAAGAAAAGCCGGAGCAACCGGAAACTCAACCTCAGCAGCAAATTGAAACGGTCGACACCGACTTTGAGAGAACACTTCCGCCCTTGGAGAGAAAGCATGGCACCCGCCACCGCTCCCCGCTCAAACCGGACAGCAATACCATTGATTTAACGAAAGTAAAACCAGACAACTCCGGTAAAAAGGGCGCCGATAAGAGTGGAGCTATTTGCAATACTCACCCGTTCCGCACACTGTTCAGTGCCTTGGTTCAGGTATGGCTTGTATGCTCAATGGTTCTCTTCGTTATCACTGCCACCCGATTGATACTCGGCATGGAAAAAGGGGTCACATTCAATCATTTGATAATATTGTTCTTATCGGGTGTTCTGCCCTATATCCTGTATACGCGCAAAACGAAGTGTCCCGTGTGTAATATGAGTCTTTTTACCCTGCAAAACTACACACGCAATAAGTATGCACACAAACTCCCGGTACTCGGGTACTCTGTGGCTACTGCGCTTCATATCATATTTTTCTTTTGGTTCCGTTGCCCTGCCTGTGGCACGGCTCAAAAACTGTTCAAACGCAAACGTCGCTGAATGAAAAGTCTCTTTATCACCCCAATTTTGCCGATAATTTGCTGCTATACAGCTACAGCTCAAGACACGCATGCCTCCTTGGCTGAAGATATTATAGATTTCCTCTCACAAACGGAAATCTGCCTGAATCTCTGCCAAGATGCCCAAAGTGTGCAAGATGTACTTCCGCAGCTGAGAGAGCTCTCTGCCCATGCAGCCGAGCTCAAAGCCAGACAAGAGAAATTACCGGACTTTACACCCGCCGAGGACAAAGAAATAGCCAAGTTGCTCTCCAACTATATGACGCTTCAAAAAGCCATTGATGCCCACATTCAACGCATCATCGATGAGCAGCTTCTTACCCCCGAATTAGCAGAAATTCTCTGCATTTCTCCCGATTTTGCCTCTGCACCCCCACCTACTACAAATTAAATTAAAAAAATATTTTTTAAGGACACCCACAATATATTGTGGGTGTTTTTTATTTTCCGTGCCAGATGAATGAAAAACAGAAATTCGGCACGAAGGCGTGCGGTGCGACCTGAAATTTTATGCTTGCAAAATGTCAGCAAAACCGTAATATCTGGATTAACGAAACACTTTACTCCTCACCTGATGAAACACAACATAAGCAACAGAAACAATGCACTCACGGCCGATGAAGCAGCTCATTTGGCAGACTTCGTGATGTTCTCACAGCGCAACTGCATACTCCGACTCTCCCCGGAGCTGACGCAAGACAAGGTCTCATACCCGCAGTTTTTTCTGCTGACCTATCTGGACGAAGAGGAATGCCTCTCCATGAGCAGCATTGCCAAGATGATGGGTCACTCTACAGCAGCCGCCACAGGCATGGTAGACAAACTGCAAGAGCTCGGATATCTGAAGCGTTTTACCGCCGCTGCCGACCGCCGCAAGATTATGGTACGCATCACCCCCCAAGGCAAAGAGCTTATTGCCCGCATGCGCGGCAACATTGCCCAAAATCTGGCCAACATGATGGCCCAAGAGGACAGTGCCTCGCAAATCAGCCAAGCTCGCAGCCTTATCAAGCGCCGCATTAACAGCGCTGATTCCCTCCACTAAAACCAAACTCCACATATTCATGAGCACACACGCCCCGGCATATCTGGATAAGCTCAACGCCGTTCCCGAAAACTTTGCCCGATTCATTGCCCGTATCCCCGAAGTACCGGTATCCACCAACCGCAATGCCGTCATTGATGCCCTTACGCCCCACCACGAACAGGTGCTCAAAGAGGCCGGCATCAATCCCAAACTGCTGCGCCGAGCCCAGCAAGTACACGGCAACAACGTTGCATTGGTGGGAGACATCGGTTGCTCATATCCGGTAGAAGGGGTAGATGCCCTGTACTGCGGGGGCAAAGCTGATTGCTGCTTGGGCATATACGTTGCAGATTGCGCTGCCGTATGGGTATACGATACCGTGAGCGGAAGCCGTGGCTTGGCGCACTCCGGCAAACTGGGCACCCAGCAGAACATCGTAGGTAAGCTCCTGCATGCCATGAGCAAAACCATAGGAGTAACCCCTGCTGATTGCATTGCCGTCATTTCTCCCTGCATACGCCCCCCTCATTACGAGGTTGACATCCCCACAGCCATCAAAGCGCAGTTAGCAGAAGCCGGGTTGGCAGAAGAAAACATCATCGACAGTGGCTTAGACACCGCCGCCGACACAGAAACATTCTACTCATACCGAGTAGAGAAAGGTAACACCGGGCGCATGCTTGCGCTGTTCGGGCGCACTCCTGAGGCCTAAATGAACGGGGCAAACACCAAACGCGAAATCAGGCAGCGTATGCTGGCCACGCTTCGCGCCGTGCCTCCGTATCAGCGAGATGCCGACTCTGCACAATTACGCCGAAACCTCGCCCCCTTTCTCCAAGGCAGCAAAAAGCTCACCGTGGCTATCTATATCCCCATGCCGCATGAGGTGAACCTGCTGCCGCTGTTGCAGGAATATCCACAGCACAGTTATGCCGTCCCGCGCTGTTTACCGGGGCGGCAACTTTGTTTTCACCGCATAGAAGATGCCGCAGTAGACACCGAACCCGGAGCCCACGGCATACCTGCCCCCAAAGCAGAATTACCGCAGGTTCTCCCGCAAGATATCGATATTCTCATCATACCCGGTGTAGCATTCACCCGACAAGGGGAACGCCTAGGGTACGGTGGCGGCTACTATGACCGCTACATACCGCAATGCACCAACGCCCACAAAGTGGCACTTGCCTTTGCTCAACAGATACTGCCCCATCTCCCGACAGAACCGCATGACCTAAAAACAGAACATCTCATTCACCTCTAATCCTCAAAAATATGAAAAAAATCCTCCTTCTCGTTCAAATGATGTTTACCGTGTTGAGTTGTGCCATCGCTGCAGAGGAGCAGCGCGTACTCATTATCGGTAACAGCTATACTTTTTACAACGATTTACCCAATGTTCTGCAAGCGCTGAGCAGTAAAACAAAATGCCCGCTCAAGGTAGAATCATACACCGCCGGAGCTATGAGCCTGAGAGGGTTCTTGGATGACCCTCAGCACGCCAAAGCCAAGCAATTGGTTGAAAGCGGCAACTATGATTGGCTCATTCTGCAAGATCAAAGCCAAACCCCGGCCTATAAGCCGGATGAAACAATGGACTCTGTCAAGCGCTGGGCAGCCATAGCAAAGAAGCACAATACCAAGGTATTGCTGTTCCTTACTTGGGCCCATGCCTCTCAGGAGGGCGGTAAAATGACTCCGTTGGTAGCCATGCAAGAGCAAACCAGCACTACCTATTGCAAAGCCGCTGTTGAAAACAAGGTAAAAGTAGCGCCTGTGGGTGAAGCTTGGGCAAAATGGTACCAAAAGAATCCCAATAAAGAGCTGCATTTGGATGACTTATCACACCCCAACGCGAGTGGCACCTACTTAGCTGCGTGCGTTATACATGCATCTATCAGCGGTAAGCCCGTCAAAGTTTCAGGTAATCTCAAACTGGGTAAACAAGCCATCATGCGCGTGCCCAAGAATACAGCAAAAGAGCTACAGGCTGTTGCCAATGCCACGGTAAAAGGATTTACCCCTGCTAAATATCTGGAAGCGAGGGAGACCGCAGATGCAGCCAAGCCCTCTGCGGCAGATGTGAAAGCCAAGCTGCACAAAGGCATGAGCATAGAGGAGCTTACCGAAATTACCGGCAAACCCATTCTCAAATCGGTTAACGACGGGCGTACAACCTATCAATTCCTTATACGCAACGGCGGAGAGATGGCGGCCTACTGCAACAGCAAGGATATTGTAGAAAACATCAGCATCGTTGTCCCCGGCAAACCGGCAGAAATCATCGATGTCTCGAAACTCTGATTTTGCTTGACTTTGCCACCTCTCATACCGTAAACTAGCATCGTTATGAATATCTCACGCACACTCGCTGCAACCGCAGCAATGTTCATGGGGAGTGTATTCGCCGCAGCCGCAGAGGATACGAGACCGAATATTCTCTTTATCATTTCAGATGACCACTCTGTCAACGCTTTGGGCTCCAATGACAAGGATTCACCCGTACCGCTTCCGGGGTTACGCCGTCTGGCCGATGAAGGTATGGTATTTGACCGCGCCTATTGCGCCAATTCCCTTTGCGGTCCCTCCCGCGCCTGCATGCTCACGGGTCGCCACTCCCACAATAACGGTTTCTTATACAACTATGGTGGCCCGGCTTTCAACGGCAGCCAACCCACTTACCCCCAAATGCTGCAAGCAGCAGGTTATCAAACGGGTATTGTAGGCAAGTGGCACCTTATCTCTCAACCCACCGGCTTTGATTCCTGGCAGGTGTTCCCCAGTCAGGGTGATTACCTTAACTCCACCTTCCACACGGCTGACAACAAAGGCCGCACCAAGACCATACGCCACCGTGGCTACGTAACGGATGTTGTGACCAATATGGCTATCACGTGGATGGAAAGCCGAGACAAGAGCAAGCCGTTCGCGCTGATTGTGGGCCACAAGGCACCGCACCGCAACTGGTTGCCTGCCCCCCGCCACTTAGAGGTCATCAAAAAGCATGTGGCTAAAATGACCCCGCCGGCAACCCTGCACGACAACTGGGAAAACCGCCCCGAGTTCATGCAGCACAATCGCCAAACCGTTGGTTGGGACCTTTGTAACTGGAACGATAACCATCTCATGTACAAAGAAATTCCCTTTGACGTGATGAAGGAGATTATCCCCAAGAACCAGCTGCGTAACAAAATTAAGAACGGCGAATTCAAAGGACAGATTCCCGCAGACTTCAACATTGAAAAGCATACACCCAAATTCGCACCCAAGACGAATTTGGGATGGAATACCGACTGGATTGAACCCGGTTTACAGCAGGTATATGTAGACTTCTACACCAAGCGCACTCGCGAGTTCGTGGAGGTTATGCGTGCCGGCAAAATCAAAACGCAGGAGGACATGACCGTCCAGCGCTGGCGTTGGTACATGGAGGACTATCTGGGCACCATCTTGTCTTTGGATGAATCCATTGCATCTTTGCTGGATTATCTGGACCAAAGCGGACTGTCTGAAAACACCCTCGTTATCTACGTGGGCGACCAAAGCTTCTATATGGGGGAGCACGGCTTGTACGACAAGCGTTGGATTTTCGAAGAATCCATGCGCATGCCGCTTGTCATGCGTTGGAAGGGTAAAATCCCCGCCAAGACTCGCAGCAACGCCATGGTGCAGAACATTGACTATGCCCCCACCCTGCTTGAAGTAACAGGCACGGACACCGAAGAAAACACCCGCACCATGGAGGGCACCTCACTCGTACCGCTCTTTGAGAACGGCGATGCCCCGCAGTTCCGCGACCGCCCGCTCTACTATGCGTTCTATGAGCAACCCGGCGAGCACAACGCCCCCCGCCATGATGGTATTCGCACCGGCCGCTACACCTTCGCCCGCATTTGGACGCCGCTTGACTACGAGCGCAAGAGCGGCACCCGTAAACCCGAAAACGAATGGCTGCTTATTGACAACGAGAAAGACCCGCAGCAAATGCGCAATGTCTCTCAAGACCCCGCCTACGCAGAGGTCATGAAAGAACTCACGGAGCAATACCACGCAGTACGCAAACAATACCGCGTGCCCGACACCTGCCCCGGAGATGGACACAAGATTCCGGATTACCTGCCCTCTTGGGGCCCCGGTGAAAACGACCGCATCAAGAAGTAACACTTCCCCCGCATTCGGCCTGATTTCCACACGGAATCAGGCCGAATTATTTTTTACAACAAGTAGCCAATGACTTACTTTAGACTTGACAAGGCGGGGGCAAATGAGGCTATCTATAAAGAAGCAAAAAGCACCCCGCGGGTGCCGTAACCTTTCAAGAACGACATGTCGAAGACACTCATCATCGCAGAGAAACCCAGTGTAGCAGCAGACTTGGCCCGAGTACTGGGGCGCAAGCTCGGCAAACTCAAAAAGTCCGAATCAGACGGCAGCTACGCCAACGACACCATCATCATCACCTCTGCCGTAGGTCATTTGGTTGAACAGAAAAAACCGCAGACGGAGGACGGCAAGAGCCTGCCGTGGAAAATGGACTACCTGCCCGTGATGCCACGCAGCATGGAGCTGGAACCCATTCCCAAGTCTGCGGATCGCCTCAAGAAAGTTCTGAAACTCGCCCGCAGCAAAGAGGTGGGCATGCTGGTTAATGCATGCGATGCCGGGCGCGAGGGTGAGCTGATTTTCCGCAATATCATTCGTTTCGGTAAAATCAAGAAGCCGCTCAAGCGCCTGTGGATGCAAAGCATGACGGATGACGCCATTTTGGAGGCGTGGGCAGCCCTCAAGAGCGATGAAGAGATGTCGGACTTGGCAGATGCCGCCGTATGTCGCTCTGAATCCGACTGGTTGGTAGGCCTTAACAGCACACGCGCGCTTACGGTGTTACAATCGGGCGCAGGCGGCTTCACCATCACCCCCACGGGGCGTGTGCAGACACCCACGTTGGCTCTGTTGGCAGCCAGACAAAAAGATATTCTCAACTTTGAACCCGAGGCATACAGCGAGGTAAGAGCTACGTTCAAAGCCCAAGCCGGCAGCTACGAGGGCAAGTGGTTTGATGCAGATTGGAAAAAAGACGAAAAAGCACCGCAGCGAACCCGAGAGCGCATTTGGAACACAGCCGAGGCTGAGGCCATAGCCGCACGCTGCAAAGGCCGCCCAGCCGAGGTAAAAGAGGTAAAGAAGCCCGTCTCCATGCCGGCACCGCTGTTGTTTGACTTGACCTCCCTGCAAAAGGAGGCCAGCAACCGCTATGGGTTCTCGGCCAGCCGTACATTACAGATAGCACAAGAATGCTACGAAAAGCATAAAGTGCTCACCTACCCGCGTACGGACTCCAAGTTCTTGCCCAATGACTATATCGGCATCGCTACGCGTACCGTGTCAGACATAGCAAAAAACATGCCCACCCTTGCTTCTTTTGCCGAGGAGATTTTGGCAGAGAAGCGAGTGCGCCCCTCTAAACGAGTTTTTGACAGCAGTAAGGTGAGTGATCACTTTGCCATTATCCCCACGGGCAAGTTTATCTCACTTACCGGCGATGCCGCCAAGATTTTCAACTTGGTCGTGCAACGATTCTTGGGGGTATTCATGCCCAACGCCGAATACGAAGATACCGAGCGCACCACCATTGTCAAGAGCCCCGGGGCGAAAGACCATTTCTCCACCCATGGGCGCATCATGCTCAAAGCCGGATGGAAAGCCCTGTACGGCAATGCTGACCGCCGCAAGAAAGACGAGCTGTGCCCAGTGGCTCCCAAAGAAGAAGTACTCACGGAAAAAGCCGCAGCCATCCATGACCAAACCAAGCCCCCTGCCCCCTATACGGAAGCAACCTTGCTCACCGCCATGGAAACTGCCGGCAAGTTGGTGGATGACGAAGAACTGGCCTATGCCATGAAAGAGCGAGGCTTGGGCACACCTGCCACCCGAGCGGCCATTATCGAAGGCCTTATCACGCAGGAATACATCGTGCGCGATGGTAAAGACCTTGTAGCCACCCGCCGTGGCATGGACTTGATTGATTTGTTGAGCAAAATAGGCCTCAGCACCCTCTCCAGCCCCGAGTTGACAGGCGAATGGGAGTACCGCCTCAAACAAATGGAAAGCGGTAAGTTGCAGCGTGATACCTTCATGAAAGACATCCGTACCTATACGAGCGAAATCGTAGCCATGGTGCGTGATTATATGCAAAATGGCCGTAATGAAGACCTGAGCGTAGCCTGCCCGGCCTGTGGAGAAACCCACCTCACCAGCCGCGTGGATGCCGTATCCTGCCCCTCCTGCAAGTTCCGTATTCGCCGTGTGCATGCCGGGTTGAGCCTCAGTGATGACCAGCTGACGCAACTCATCATGAGCAAGGAGTTGGCGCCCATGGATGGGTTCCGCTCAAAATTCGGCAAACCTTTCAAAGCCGGGCTGCGTCTTCTGGCCCCCGAAAAAGATAAAGGCGTATGGAAAGCCGAGTTCTTCTTTGACGATGACAAGCCTGCCACTGAGGAAACACCCACCCAGCAAATCAAGTTGGGCAAAGTAACGGTAAAAGACCAAGGAGAACTGGAGCTCTTTGAAAGTGAAAAACAATGGAGCGTACCGGAGTTCCGCCAAAGCGGCAGCAAGAGCGGGTTCTCCATGTCTCGCACCATTCTCGGCAAAGCTATTGACATTGAGCAACTGTACCGAGTGCTGGCAGATGGCAAGAGCGAGCTGATTACCGGCTTTATCTCACAGCGTACCAACCGACCGTTTGACGCCTACTTGGTGCTGGATGAAAAGAAAGGCAATGTCGGATTTGAGTTCCCGCCGCGGGAACCGCGCAAAAAATCGGCCGACAAATCCACAGCCAACAGCAAGTTTACGGCAGCGGACGCCACGGCGGAAGACCTCAGCAAAGCCACGCGTCACGGTATCGTCAAAGTCAAAGGCAAGGGCGAGCATGAGCTTTTGGAAACCGAATCTGCTTGGCATGTAGAGGGCTATACCGTGGGTAAGAGCCGTAAACCTTTGGTAATACCACGCGTTATGTGCGGCATTACCCTCACGGCAGAGGTAGTAGCCAAACTGCTCAGCAAGGGTAAAACGGATCTGATAAAAGGATTCACCAGCCACAAGAGCGGCAAAAACTTTGATGCCTATTTGGTATTCAATGCCACCTCCGGGCGCATCTCCTACGATTTTCCGCCCCGCAAATAAAGCTTGGGCACCCGAGTTTTTGCAATCCTTGACATGAACGGACTCCGCCGCATTTTCGCTAAAGCAGACCGCTTCACCACCGGCATCATCATCAGCGTGATACTGGGCTTGGTGTTGCCCTGCAATGGCGGTTATGCCGAGGCGTTTGATACGCTGACCAATGCAGCCATCGTGCTGCTGTTCTACCTATACGGTGTTAAATTATCGCGGGAGAGCGTTATCGCCGGGTTGCTCAACTGGCGATTGCAGAGCATGGTATTGCTCTTCACATTCGTGTTTTTCCCCATCGTCATACCGCTGTTGCAACCGGTATTCGAGCCCTTGGTGGGGGCTTCCCTGTACGCAGGCATGATATACGTGGCATGCTTACCCTCCACCGTGCAGAGCAGCATTGCCTTTACCTCCGTAGCCGGAGGCAATGTACCGGCAGCCGTATGTTCAGCCTCCGTATCAAGTCTGCTGGGTGTGTTTCTCACCCCCATGTTGGTAAGCCTGCTTTTTTCCCACAGCGGGGCAAGCAGTACCGATATCGGGGCCGATACCATCCTGAAAATATGCTACCAGATTCTGTTACCGTTCGTGCTGGGGCAACTGAGTCGCAAATGGCTCAAAAATTGGGTCAACTCTCATAAACAGCTTATCAGCCTGAACGATCAAACGACCATCTGGCTTGTTATATACACTTCATTCTCAGGGGCAACGGTCAGTGGGTATTGGTCTCAGCTGAGCCCCCTGCAACTCGCCGCGCTGATTTTGGTAAGTGGGGTTATTTTGAGCCTTACATTCCTGTCCACCTATTGCAGCAGCAAAGCTCTGCGATTCAGCAGAGAGGACCGCATCGCCATCGTCTTTTGCGGTTCCAAAAAGAGCTTGGCCGTGGGTGCTCCCATGATGATGGCCATTTTCGGGGAGCTCGATAACAACTTACTGCTGCCGCTTATGGTCTTTCATCAAGTACAGCTGATGGCCTGCGCCCAATTGGCAAGAATATGGCACCGTAAAGGTGCAGATACCGGCGGCTATTGATTACACACTCTCTCCATCTCTCTCAGCATGATTATTGCCTACACCGATTTTACCATGTGGTCTTCCACTCACATGTGCACCCTGCTTGTTATCGCTTTAGTGATAACAGGTATTATTTTGTGGGGGCGCTGCTTGCCACCCGCAGGCCGAAGCCTTGTATGCAAAACCATAGCCTTAGCCAATCTCGTTGTGTACATTGCCGAATATACGTGGCGTTTTTGCGATGACCCGTGGGATCACATTCTCGTCCATAAACTCCCCCTCCACTTCTGTGCCGTCATGGCGCTGATATGCTTTATCGCACTGTGGTGGGGCCCACGGTGGGCGCGCTCTTTGGTATACTTCGGTGTATTAAGCGCCAGTATACAAGGGCTCCTCACCCCCACCCTTACGTACGGGTTCCCCTCCATTCATTTTACCATCTTTTTCTTATCGCACGGGTTATTACTGCTGGCCGCATTGGTCATACCGTTCCTGACCGACTGGAAAGCAAAAAGCAAAGACCCCTTACGCAGTGTACTGCTGATGAATGCGTATCTTGTTGCCGTACACCCCATCAACCTGTTGCTTCACAGCAACTACGGATTCACCACAGAAGCCCCTGCCGGCAGCATTCTGAGCGCTTTGGGCCCGGCCCCGTGGTACTATCTTTGGCTTGAGTTACCGGCCTTGGGATTATTTTATCTGATGTACCTGCCGGTTCGCCGCAAACCGTGCTCAGCCACCCCGGAAAAGTAATTTTTTTACCGCAATCATGACAACCGAGCCCTATTATCCTTTCATCCGCTGGTCTACCGAGCATATTACCGCCCTGCTCATTACCGTAGCCGTGGCAATTGTGTTGCTTTCATTCGGCGCAAAATGCAAAGAAAAAGGCAGGCATATCATCTGCCGACTCTTGGCCTGCGTAGTGGCACTTCAATTCATCAGCGAGTTCATCTGGCGTGCATGCTCGGATGCTTACGGCAGCTGGGAGCATAACCTGCCCCTACACTTCTGCTCGTTCATGAGTATTTTTGCTTTCATTGCACTGTGGTGGCGTTGGCGCCCGGCCTGCACCTTGGTCTATTTCGGAGTGTTGGTAGGCAGTATTCAAGGGCTTATCACACCGGCTATGGCCAACGGATACCCCAGCATGGCATTTTATGTTTTTTTCATAGCACACGGACCGCTGCTCATCGTAGCACTGGCAATACCGGTGCTGTTGGGCTGGCGAGCCCGCGGCTACGATGATGTGAAAGCCCTGCTGATGATGGATGCATACGTGCTGCTCATTATCCCCATCAACCTGTGGCTGAATACCAACTACGGCTACACGCAAGGGATTCCCGTAGAGGGCACCTTGCTGGATTATCTGGGCACAGCCCCATGGTATTACCTGTGGGCCCAATTACCCGTGCTGGCCGTGTTCAGGCTCCTCATGTTACCCGTGCATGACAAGCACGAGAATTAACCGGTTTTATAATTGCGCCATGAGGGTGGATTTTGCTTGCGCCACGCCGTTTGCCGTGCTAGAATAAGCTCTAGCATGAAAGTTATTACCATTTATGGCAGCAAGAGCGACCTCCCCTTCATGGAGCCCGCCCGTGAGTATTTGAAAGAGAACAACGTAGAACACGAAGAAGTGGTCTACTCCGCCCACCGTGATTTGCCCGAACTTATCGAGTACCTCAAAAAGCTTGAGGCCGACGGCACCAAGGCTGTTCTGCTGTGCGTAGCCGGACTCTCTGCAGCCCTGCCCGGCGTTGTTGTGATGAATACCGAGCTTCCCGTTATCGGTGTACCCGTTCCCTGCGGTCCGCTCAACGGTGTAGACGCACTGCTGGCCATTTCTCAGCTTCCCGGCGGCGTACCCGCTACCACGGTCGGCCTGCATAAGAAGACCCCCATCAATGCCGCCATGGCAGCACACCGCATCATCAAGCTCGCTCAATAATCAACTTTTTTTATCATGCCCACCATCAACCAGGCCGAAATTGAACAGGCACTTGATGCCTGGGCCACCCACCTGCTCAACTCAACCGTTCAGCAGGCAACCGGCAAGCTGGCCATTGTCGGGCTCATCAGCCACGGCGATGTGCTGGCGCGTCGACTCGTCCGCAAACTGCAAGACGCCGGTTGTGAGGCCGAGTACGGCGCCATTGATATCACCCTGTACCGCGATGACCTGAGCCTGAGAGGTATACGCCCTGCACTCAAGTCATCATACCTGCCATTCTCTCCGGATGACATGACCTTGGTACTGGTGGATGACGTATGTAACACCGGGCGCACGGCACGCGCCGCCATGGAAGTCATCTTTGAATACGGACGTCCCGCCAAGGTAGAACTGCACTGCTTGGCAGACCGCGGAGGCCGCCAGTTGCCCATACACCCGGACTATGCAGCATTTAAACTTGATGCACCGGAGTCAGAGCGAGTACAGCTCACGCTGCAAGAAATAGACGGCAAAGAAGAACTGACCTATTGATTCCTTTCCCCACAGCTGAAAATGAATCCGAGAAAAGATTTAATCACGATTGATGCACTGAGTGACGAGGACATCCACACCATACTGGAGAGCACCTCGGCCATGAAAGATATCTTCACCAAGAGCGTCAAAAAAGTACCGGCTCTCAAAGGCAAATCGGTACTCACCCTCTTTTACGAGCCGAGCACCCGTACCCGCTCCTCCTTTGAGGTAGCGGCCAATCGTTTGTCGGCAGACGTTACCACCTTCACGGTTTCCACCTCATCCGTGGTTAAGGGAGAAAGCGTGCACGACACAATTGACACGCTCATGAGCATGAAGATGGACTACATCATTGTGCGCCACAAAAACAGCGGCATTCCCGCCGTTATTGCCCGCCACTGCAAAGCCGCCGTCATCAACGCAGGAGACGGCGCACATGCCCACCCCAGCCAGGCCTTCCTGGATGCTTTCACCATCAAAGAAAAATACGGCGAAGTAGGCGGCAAGAGAGTCGTTATCATCGGTGATATTCTTCATAGCCGCGTCGCCCGCTCTACCAGCACCATCCTGCGCCGCTTGGGTGCCGAGGTAGCCTATATGGGCCCCGGCCCGCTGGTACCGCAGGAAAAGCACACCGGCATCCCCCGCTTCACGAACTGGGAGCAGGTATTCAACTGGAAACCCGATGTCATTTACCTGCTGCGCGTGCAGAATGAGCGCATGGACACCCCCTTCTTCCCCCGCGGGGATTATCACCAAGCATTCGGCGTTACCGAGGAGCGTCTGCGCCGCATTGATGACCTGAACCTGAGCATCATGCACCCCGGCCCCGTCAACCGTGGCGTGGAAATTTGCGACGCCGCCATGGATTACCGTAATTGCCTTATCAACAACCAAGTTGAAAACGGCATAGCCGCCCGCATGAGCATTCTTTATCACCTCACCCCCCAAACGCAGAACAATGACTAATACCTATATCACTAACGCTACATGGGCGCTCAACGGGCAAAAGCTGGATCTGCGCATGGGCCAGAGCGGCGATGAACCCACCACCATCTTTTTAGACGACATCCCGCTGGAGGGCGTAACCGGGGTCACGGATGCCGGCGAAATGAAAATCCCCGAAGGAGCTCGTGTCATCGATGCCACCGGCAAGCTGCTCTTGCCCGCGCTGTTCGACCTGCACGCCAAAATTGAAATTGCCGGGTGCAGCAAGAGAGAGAGCATTTACCGAACCGGCCAAGCCGCCATACAAGGTGGCGTATGGGGTATGTTGGTCATGCCCACACCGGGATTCTGCTTCGACAACGCCTCTACACTCGACAGCTTTGACGAGGCCGCCACACAGCGCTCTGCCGCAGCTATGATACCCGCCGGTTGCATTACCGAGGGCATGCAGGGCTCTCAACAAACACCTTACAATACCTTGGCCGCACGCGGAGTCTCCATCCTGAGTGATGCCGAGCATGTGACAGACAACCTGCTCATGCTGCACCGTGCCATGAAATATGCAGCCGAGCTGGACCTCACCTTCGCCATTCGCGGTGATGTACCGGCCCTTACCCGAAACACTTACATGCACCCCGGCACCACATCATACTCGCTCGGGCTGCACGGCACCCCTGCCTGTGCCGAAGAAATCGGCATCGAAACCCTCATCCGCTTGGCGGAAGACGCAGGTGCAAAACTTCACATTCAGACCGTCAGCACGGCAGAGGGCGTAGCCATCATACGCCGCGCCAAACAGCGTGGCGTGAAAGGCCTCACCGCCGAGGTCGCCCTGCACCACCTGCTCTACACGCACGAGAACGTGGGTGACTACAACACCACCTTCAAAACATTGCCGCCGCTGCGCGAGCAATCGGACTGCGATGCCCTGCTTGAGGGCGTCAAAGACGGCACCATTGACTGCATTGTCACGGATCACACCCCGTGCATTCCCTTTGCCAAGAAGCAGGATTTTGTGTCTGCCCCGCAAGGCATGGTGGCGCTGGATACTTTCTTGCCCGCCATTTACACATACCTCATCAAACCCGGCAAATTAAGCTGGGCTGAGGTAGTGCGCGCATGTTGTATCAACCCCGCAGAGATTGCAACCCCGTACGACCATGAAGAAGACACCCCCATGGTGGCACCGCTGTTGCTCTTTGCCCCCGATACTGAAATGACCGTAACAGAGGCAACCATGAATTGTGGCACGCTCAATACCCCGTTGTTGGGCAGCACTCTGAACGGCAGTATCACCTTACCGCTTTGTTAAACGCATATTCCCATGATTATTTACATCATCAGCGATGAAAAGAAAGGCCACCTCTCACAAACAAGGGGATTGGCCTCTGCCCTGTTGGCGCGCGCGATGCAAAAGGCGCCCAACGCACCTCACGCCGTGCATGAGGTTTCCATTGTAGGCAAAACATGGTTCTCCAAATTATGCTACAAAGGCAAGGATTTGGATTTACCGCGCCCGGATTTGATTCTCTGCGCCGGCCACAGCACACACTTGGCTGCTCTCAGCCTGTCCAGGCATCTGCGTTGCCCGCGTATTGTGTGCATGAAACCCAGTTTACCCATGGGCATGTTTGACCTCTGTGTCATCCCCCGCCACGATATGCCTGATGGCAAAGCCCCGGCTTCCAACGTGTTCCTCACCAACGGTGCCATCAACAACATCAAGCCCTGCCCCGAAGTAGAGAAGACCGACACACTCATCCTCATCGGCGGCCCGAGCAAGGAGTTCAATTGGGATGCCGAGCATGTGCTCAACCAGCTCAGCACCATTGTACGCACCTGCTCCAACAATATTGTGCTCACCACCTCACGCCGCACCCCGAAAGACTTTGTGCAAGATGTCACGGCAGCATGCCCCAGCGTGCGTGTAGAGCCCGTAGAACAAACCGGCCCCACGTGGGTGGCAGACCACTTGGCCTGCGCCCGCGAGGTCTGGGTAACGCAAGACAGCGTATCCATGGTATATGAGGCTCTCAGCAGCGGTGCTCCCGTGGGGGTGATTGAAATGCCCCGCAAGAAGGCTAAAAACAAAGAGAAGATTTCCCGCGTAGCACGTGGGCTCAACATGCTTGTGGCAGATGGTGCCGTGTGCACCTTTACCGCATGGGCCAAAGAGCATCAAATACCGCAAACGGGTGATGTACTGGACGAAGCCGGACGTACTGCCGATTATATTCTCGAAAAATTCCCGCAGTTGGTACCATGAAAGTAATGCATCTCTTACCCTCGCTCTCCTCGGGCGGTGTTGAGCAAGTTGTTCTTGAGCTCTGCCAAGGGCTTACAGAGCAAGGGGTAGAGTGTGTCGTGGTTTCGGCAGGTGGCCCCATGGTGGCAGGCATAGAAGCCACCGGCGCGCGCCACATAACCCGCCCCATCGGCAAAAAGAGCCTGTTAACGCTGTTGCAGGTCGGCAAACTGGCACGGCTGCTGAAAGAAGAAAAGCCGGACATTCTGCACTTGCACTCACGCGTACCCGCATGGGTGGGGCATCTTGCCGTAAAACGCTTACCCAAAGCAGCCAGGCCCAAAGTGGTCAGCACATTCCACGGATTCCATTCCGTGAATTTCTACTCAGGCATCATGGCACGCGGCAACAAGGTCATTGCCGTATCACGCTGCATGAAACAACATATCCTTGAGAATTACCCACGCACAGCGGAAGCTGACATCGTGGTAATTCCCAACTCCGTGGATGTGGCGCAAAATTACCCCGAGTACACCCCCACCGCTGAGTGGTTCACCAAGTGGCGTACGGATTACCCCGAACTTGAGGGGAAATTTACCATCTGTCTGCCGGGGCGCATTACCCGCATTAAAGGGGCCACCCACCTGCCCCCCATCATCGGGGCACTCAAGGCCTGTGGTATACCGGCGCATGCCGTTATCGTAGGCGAAACCAAGAAAGGGAAAGAAGCCATCCGCCAAGAGATAGAACAAGAGTTCGAACAAGCAGGATTGAGCAACGATGTCACGTGGACAGGACACCGCCGAGACCTGCGGGATGTTCTGTGTGCATGTGATGTCACACTATCCCTTACCTTACAACCCGAATCATTCGGTAAAACCACGCTCGAAGCACTGGCACTGGGGCGCCCCGTAGCCGGCTATGAGCACGGCGGCGTCGGCGAACAGCTGGAGGTTTTCTTGCCCGAGGGTAAAGTACCCACCGGTGATACCGCAGCCATGGCTCAGCTTTTGAGCAAGTGGTACACGCAGCGCCCCACCCCCGTGCTGCCTATACCCGCGCCTTACCGCAGAGAGGATATGATAGGTGCCCACATAGCACTCTATAACGCCCTCATCCATTAAAGCCATGCTCAAAATTCTCCACGTTGCGCCGCATTTGCGGGCAGGAGGCACCATGCAAATGGCGGCAGATTTAGCCTGCGCCCTCCGTCAACGCGGGGATTCTCATAACATTGTCCTCTCCCCGGCTAATGAATTGGTAAGCAAATTGCTTACCGCGGGAGTAGAGCACCGATTGTGTCGCATCCCTAACCTGCTCAACGGCTTGGCAGAGCTGCACCGCCTGCGCGGTTTGGTACGTAGCCTGCGCCCGCACATCATTCAGGTATACGGCACGGTTGCAGCCATATTCGCATCTGCTGCATGCAGTGGGCTTAAAGAGGAGAAACCTCGTATCGTGGGCGTACTCACCGCTTACCCTCGGACGGGGTGCAGCTTGTTCCGAAAATCGTGTGATGCCGTTGTCACCATTTCCAAGCACTTGCGCCAAGAATCTCTGAAAAGCTGTTTCAAACACCACCGCAAAGACTTACTGCTCATACCCTACGGCGTAAATGAGAAACAATGCTTCCCCGCTTTCCCCTTTACAGCGGATAAGCAAGAACAATGGAGAACCTCACAACCGGAGGCCCGCAACCGCCTCACGCTCTGTATACCCGGTGCCATTTCACCTTTGCACGGGCTGGAGGATTTGGTACCCATTCTCAGCACACTGTTACACCAAGGCATCCCCACACACGCCTTCATAGCCGGAGACTCCCGTAAGGCAGACCCTCTCTACACCGAGCAGCTGAAAAATAAGTTCGCCGCAGCCAACCTTACCGAGCACATCAGCTGGATAGGAGCCCGCCCCGATTTGCGAGAAGTGCTCTGTGCCTGTGATATCACCCTCTCGCTCACCCGCCGCCCCGCCACCTATGACCGCCCCGTGCTTGAGGCGCTTGCGCTGGGGCGTCCCGTATTAGGATACGATCACGGTGTAGTCGGGGAGCTGCTGGAGGCATTTTTGCCCGAAGGACGCGTAGCCCCGGGAGACGCGGCCGCCATGGCAGACACCATCATTCAATGGCACACATACCGCCCATCTCCCCTGACAGAGCTGCCGGCCCCCTACCGCATCAGTGATACGGCAGAATCGTTCATGCAGCTCTACCGTTCGCTCCTCGGCCATACAGAATCGGGGCATTCATAAAAACACAGGCGGATTTAGGATTGATGCCGAAAATTTGCTTTACAAAATTGATATTTACGGTAGGATTATCCCGAAACTAACACATCTTCTCGGTATGACGTTCAGACTCCTTCTCATTGCCGCCATTTGTTCCGGTTCTGTCATGCAGGCAACAGCGCAAGAGCCTGCCGCACCGGCCGCAGCTCCCGCTCAACAATACGAAAACTGGGAGCAATTTTCACCGCAGGTTCGCGCAGCGCTTCTCTTCATCCTTGCCGCCGGGTTTGAAAGCATGGCTACTGTAGAAGAACGCCAAATCTCCAAAACATCCGTAGAAGCGCACATTCTTTTCTTGGAAGAAGTCATTAAATTGAACCCCTCCTTCATCACCGGCCGAGACCGTGAGTATTTCGACACACTTATCAGCATCAATATCGCCAGAATGGAGGCACTGAAAGCTCTCCCGCCCACCGCTACGGACCGCGATTTTGCTGAGGTACGTGAACGCCACGCCGCAGAGCTCAAAAAAGCCAAAGCACAATATGGCTATGCCAATGTTGACGCCATTTCCATGAAGCAACTGGATGTCATGCAACAAAAATATATGCAACAATGCATCGCTGCAGATCCTACATCCCCCGCTAAAATCTTCCGTCTCTTCGCAGAAAAATTAAGAGAAGAGAGCATCAGTCAATATTGAACCTCCGTTACTGAGGTAAATGGATTCAACGGGTACAGTTTTTTTTGCTGGACCCGTTATTTTTTTCGCGTTTTTATCTTTACCCGGTATTAACATAAGTATAAAATACCGCACAACGCATACGCAACATGAACATACACCCCCGTACCGCAAAGATGTTGAAATACCCGGCACTGGCAACCTTAGCAGCTTTGGCAGGAACCTTGACGTCATGCAACAAAGCAGCCCAAACGGAGCCTATCACCACAGAGGATAAACCGGCCATTGCCCCACAACCATTCAGCGGCATGGTAGCCCCTGAGGTAACAATACCGCCCAAGCCTGCTTACACACCGCAGCAGCCCTCGGGCGTGATACTCGCTGTACCGGAAAGCAAACCCACCGTCATTCCTCAGGCAACCATGGGCTCCGTTCCGTGCCCTCAGCAACCACGCCCCGAATAACCAGAATCATGAAGATTTCCCCCGCACTCATCACGCATAAAGCCACCTACCCCACCTTGGCAGCCCTATCTGCCGGCGCGGTCATGTTGGTCGGAAGCGCTTGTCAGCAGCAGAGCAAACAACACATCGGTGGGAAATTTCCCATGGCAATCGGCAACACCACCACGGGAGATACCACCGCTGCCCCCAAAAAGCACCCCGGTAAAGCAGGTACCAAACCCAAGCAGACACCGCAAATGGTTATAGGCAAAGCCCAAATAGACCCCCAAACAGGAGATATCCTCCCCCCAAAGAAGACTTGCGACTCAGTCATCACTATCCGCAAAGTTGAGGAACAACAGCCCAGAGGGCGCTACCTGATAGATGATATAACACACAAGCGAACGAAAAACAACAGCTCCGAAAATTAACCAACCAAGACAATCGGCGCACGCCGATTCTCCCGCTGTAAGACTGAGCCTCATTTCAAATCCCGGCATGATTCAAGTTATCACCTGTACCCTGTGCCTGACACACGACTGTACCCTGCGCTGCAAGTATTGCTACGCAGGCCGCAAATATCGGCACGCCATGACGCGTGAAACAGCCCAAAAAGCCATAGACATCAGTTTGGCAGAGGCCAAGCGCGTGGGTCGCGGGCTGGATTTATCATTCTTCGGCGGTGAGCCCTTATTGGAGTGGGAACTGCTGCAATGGTGCTTCGAATACTTAGAGTCACACGAAGAGGGACTCATCGTACAGCCCCGCTACGGCATCACCACCAATGGCACCCTACTCACCCCCGAGCGTTTGGAGTGGATGGCCGAGCGGGATTTCCTCATCGGTATCTCTATTGATGGCTCGCCCACCATGCACAACACCAACCGTTGCTATGCAGACGGCCAAGGCAGCCATGAGGCCGTAGCACGTGCAGTAGCCCTGCTGGACAAACACCCCACCATCCGCACCAAAGCCATTTGTGTGGTAACACCCAACAATGTACAGTACCTTGCAGAAGGTGTTGAATGGTTGGCAGCCCATTTCCACAAAGAAATCGGCCTCAATATTGATTACTGGAGCAACTGGAACGATGAACAGTTTGACACGCTGAGTGAGCAATACAACCTCGTAGCGGCTCGGGTTCTGCAATCATATCGAGAGGGCACCCCTATCAAACTCAGCAATATAGAGCACAAAATACTCTCTCACATCCAATCCTCGGAATCGCACACGGACTGTGTCAAATGCACTATCGGAGAGCGAGAAATCGGAGTTTCGGTAGATGGCAACTTCTTCCCCTGCTCGCGCCTCGTCGGTGTCGGGGATGAGCCGGAGCTCAACTTCGGCAACGTGAAAGACGGCATCAACCGTGCCCGCCAAGAGTGGATTATTGCCAACCGTGGTAACACTACCCCTGCATGCAAACTCTGTGAGTTGCGCGCCCGCTGCCTCAACTCGTGCGGTTGTACCAACCACGCCGCCTCCGGCTTCATCAACCAAGTCTCACCTTTCCTCTGCTGCTCTGAGAAACTCTTCATTGAAACCGCAGACTCCCTCGCCGAAATCCTCTACGCCGAGCAAAATCCGCACTTCCTTGAACGTTTTTATCATGAACACTCCGTGGGATATTAAATCCCACCGATAACAGCCTATTCAAGAAACATGAGACAAAATGTCGCATTGCCAATAATGCGACATTTTGTCTTTCTGCGTCAGATTGTCGCACTGCCACCATATCACCCATTACACATAAAAAAATATTTCATTTTTTATCGTCCTGGATATCAAAGCATTAAATATCGCGAGTTCGTTTTATTAAAAAATTGGCACGGTATTTGCTACATATAAAAGTGTACACGCGGCACACATGCCGCCGCAAGATTTAACAACAAACAATAGAAACAAACGACAATGAGCAAAATACTCGGAATCGACCTCGGTACCACCAACTCCTGCATGGCTGTGATGGATGGTGGTCAAGCAACCGTATTAGAGAACAGCGAAGGCGCCCGCACCACGCCGTCCATCGTTGCCTTCACCAAGAACGGTGAGCGCATCGTAGGCCAGGCTGCCAAGCGTCAGGCTGTTACCAACCCCCGCAACACCATTTTCTCAGCCAAGCGTCTTATCGGCCGCAAGTATGCCGAGCTGACGGAGGACGACAAGAAAGTACCCTACACCATCGTAGAGGCAGCTAACGGCGATGCCCACATTCAGGTAGAGGTAGGCGGCGAGACCAAGGTATACTCCCCGCAGGAAATCAGCGCCATGATTCTCAGCAAGCTCAAGGCCGATGCCGAGAGCAAGCTCGGCGAAACCATCAGCGAGGCCGTTATCACCGTGCCCGCTTACTTCAACGATGCCCAGCGCAATGCCACCAAGGCAGCCGGTGAAATCGCAGGCCTTAAGGTACGCCGCATCATCAATGAGCCCACCGCCGCAGCCCTTGCTTACGGTTTGGACAAAGGCAACAACGAGCAGATTGCCGTATACGACCTCGGTGGCGGTACCTTCGATATCTCCGTACTCGAAATCGGTGACGGCGTGTTCGAGGTAAAGGCCTCCGACGGTGACACCCACTTGGGTGACGACGACTGGGATAACGCCATCATCAACTGGATTCTTGCCGAGTTCAAGAGCCGTGAGGGTATGGACATCTCTAAGCAGACCGATGCCCTGCAGCGCATTAAGGAAGAGGCTGAAAAGGCCAAGATTGCCCTCTCCTCCACCCAGCGCTACGACATCTCCCTTCCCTTCATCACCATGGATGCCACGGGTCCCAAGCACATCCAGATGGAGCTTACCCGCAGCAAACTGGAGCAGCTTACCGAAAGCCTGTTGGAGCGCACGGCTACCCCCGTACGCAACTGCATCGCCGCTGCCGGCCTGAGCACCAGCGAGATTAACGAGCTTGTGCTGGTAGGTGGTATGACCCGCATGCCCGCCGTACAGGAAATGGCCAAGCGCCTTGCCGGCAAAGAGCCCCACAAGGGTGTGAACCCCGATGAGGTGGTGGCCGTAGGTGCTGCCATTCAGGGCGGCGTACTCACCGGCTCCGTAACAGACGTGCTCTTGCTCGACGTAACGCCCCTTACCCTCTCCATTGAGACCATGGGCAGCATCGCCACCCCGATGATTGAGCGCAACACCACCATCCCCGTGCGTAAGAGCCAGGTATTCTCTACCGCTGCTGATAACCAGCCCGCCGTAGACATCCGCATCTGCCAAGGTGAGCGCAAGATGTTTGCAGACAACAAGCTGCTGGGCAACTTCAAGCTTGATGGCATCCAGCCCGCTCCCCGCGGTGTACCCCAAATCGAGGTAACGTTCGACATCGACGCCAACGGCATCCTCAAGGTAACCGCCAAGGACAAGAACACCGGTAAGGAGCAGAACATCTCCATTCAGGGTTCCTCCGGTCTGTCTCAGGAGGAAATCGAGCGCGCCAAGAAGGACGCCGAGATGCATGCCGAGGAAGACCGCAAGAAGGCAGAGGATATTGAGGCCATCAACAAGGCTGACTCCCTCGCCCACAGCGTAGAGCGCCAGATTAAGGAAATGGGCGAGCAGGCTCCTGCCGAAGTAACCGCCCCCATCACCGACAAGGTAAACGCCCTCAAGGCTGCTGCCGAGGCTAAGGATGTGGAGAAGTGCAAGGCCCTCACCCAAGAGCTTGAGACCATGCTCGCCAACCTTCAGCAGGCTGCCCAAGCCGCTGCCGCCCAGCAGGGTGGTTGCGCCGGCGGTAACTGCGGCTCTGCCCCGCAGCAGGACAACGGCCCCCGCCAAGCCAAAGGTAAGGTAGTAGATGCCGAGGTTGTAGACAACGACTGATTCACCCCCACGCGCACCGCACCATAACGTGCGGTGCGCCCCCTCTCAATTTTAACCGAAAACAACATATAAATACCATGATTAAGCCCATCGGAGCACGCGTACTCGTAGAGCGAGTAGAAGCTGAGACCAAAACCGCCGGCGGCCTTTTCCTGCCGGACAGCGCTAAAGAGAAACCCCAGGAAGCCATCGTTCGTGCCCTCGGCACCGGCGGCCGCGACAAAGACGGCAAGGAAATCCCCTTCAATGTAGCCGTTAACGACAAGGTTCTCATCGCAAAATACGGCGGCACGGAGGTTACGGTCAACGGCACCACCTACGTTATCCTCAACGAGAGCGACATCCTCGCCATCATTGACTAAATTTTTCATTTCAACTTCAAACACTCCATTTTTAAGTTATGGCTAAACAACTTTCATTCGACGAAGCCGCCCGCCAGAGCCTGCTGGCCGGTGTTACCAAAATCGCCAAGGCCGTTAAGAGCACCCTCGGGCCTGCCGGTCGCAATGTCGTCATCGACAAAAAGTTCGGCTCCCCCAACATCACCAAGGACGGCGTGACCGTTGCCAAGGAAATTGAACTTGAGGACGCTTATGAGAACATGGGCGCCCAGCTCGTTCGCGAGGTATCCAGCAAGACCAACGACATCGCCGGCGACGGCACCACCACCGCCACCGTGCTTGCCGAGAGCATCTACCGTGAGGGTCTTCGCAACGTCACCGCAGGTGCCAACCCCATCTCCCTGCAGCGCGGTATCAACAAGGCTGCCGCAGCTGTTGTAGCTGAGTTGCAGAACATCTCCAAGCCCGTGGATTCCACCAAGGAGATTGCTCAGGTTGCTACCGTTTCCGCCAACTGGGACTCCGAAATCGGCGACATCATCGCCGAGGCCATGGACAAAGTAGGCAAGGACGGCACCATCACCGTAGAAGAGGCCAAGGGTATCGACACCAGCCTCGACGTTGTAGAGGGTATGCAGTTCGACAAGGGCTACCTCTCCCCCTACTTCGTAACCAACGCCGACACCATGGAGGCCGTACTGGAGAGCCCCTACATCCTCATCTTTGAGAAGAAGATTTCCAACCTCAAGGATTTCCTCCCCGTGCTGGAGAAAGTTGCCAAGTCCGGCAAGCCCTTCCTCATCATCGCTGAGGATATCGAGGGTGAGGCCCTGGCTGCCCTCGTAGTAAACCGCCTGCGCGGCACCCTCAACGTGGCTGCTGTTAAGGCCCCCGGCTTCGGTGACCGCCGCAAGGCCATGCTTCAGGACATCGCCATCCTTACCGGTGGTCAGTGCATCTCTGAGGACCTCGGCCTCAAGCTTGAGAATGTAGACGTAGACCTGCTCGGCATGGCCAAGCGCGTGGTTGTTACCAAAGACACCACCGTCATCATTGAAGGCGCCGGCAAGTCCACCGATATCTCTGCCCGCGTTTCCCAGATTCGCAAGCAGATTGAGGACACCTCCTCCGACTACGACCGCGAGAAGCTCCAGGAGCGCCTTGCCAAGCTCGCCGGCGGTGTAGCCGTCATCAAGGTAGGTGCTGCTACCGAGACCGAGATGAAAGAGAAGAAGGACCGCGTAGACGACGCCCTGCACGCCACCCGCGCAGCTGTTGAGGAAGGTATCGTTCCCGGTGGTGGTGTTGCCCTCATCCGTGCCCAGAAGGCTATCTGCGGCCTTGAGCTCACGGGCGATGAGAAGACCGGTGCTGCCATCGTTTACCGCGCCGTTGAGGCTCCCCTTCGCCAGCTTGTTGAGAACGCCGGCCGTGAGGCTGCCCTCATCGTTGAGAAGGTCAAGGGCCTTGAGGCTCCCACCATGGGCTACAACGTTGTGACCGACGCTTACGAGGACCTCCTCACCTCCGGTGTGGTTGATCCCACCAAGGTGACTCGCTCTGCCCTGCAGAACGCAGCCTCCATCGCAGGCCTCATGCTCACCACAGAGTGCCTTATCGCCGACCTCCCCGAGAAGAAGGGCTGCTCCTGCGGCTCCCACGGCGGCGCTGACGCCATGGGCGGTATGGGGGGCATGGGCGGCATGATGTAATCTGCCCCCGCCTCTCACATTCATTCAAAATACCCTAACTACCCGCTCAGCGGGGGCCTAAAGCCCCCGCTGTTTTAACTACCTTATTATATTTCTTGATAAAAGAATCGTAAACATGAACGAAATACCCTCTGATATATTCCAGCGAAAAAATACAGCGGAAGCGATGTGCAAAATTATTACAAACCTACCCAGCGAGGAACATTCACCTTTTGTTCTGGATGGGCCATGGGGTTGCGGAAAAACGACACAAGCGCAACGAATGAGAATGATTTTTGAAAAAGAACACGAAAACATAAAATGCGTTTATTGGAATGTGGCAAACTCAGATTTTTCGCAAAATCCGCTTCTTATGTTTATGCTGGAATTATTCAAAAACATCACAGAATCTGAACAAGACGCTTTTAGCTCTAAAAGTATCCCGTTATTCAAAGAAATAATTCAAAAAGGAACGGCAAGTATTCTTAACCAGATTACAAAAAATGTCTTAAACATTGATGTAAAACAACTCATTGATGAAACCTTATCCGCAGAAAACGACGCAGAAGAACAAAATTGCACCACTAAAAAAATCAAATCGTTCCTCCAACAAGCTCTCTGTGAAAAAGATAGAATAAATGCTGCAGAGGAACTAATTAATATCACAAAAGCGGAGAAAGAATTAATCATCATAATTGATGAATTAGACCGATGCCGACCTAACTTTGCGATTGAATTGCTAGAAAACATTAACCACCTATTCGAAAAAGCCAATTGCAAATTCCTTCTGATTATGAATAGCAAATCCATGGTTTCATCTGTTTCTCATCTTTACGGACTCGACAAAGAATCCGCAACTCGCTATTTAAACAAATATATCAAAACAACTCTGATTTTACCGGTCATACCTGAGAAATGGGACGGGAAAAATGATTGCAAGAGTAAATATTTTTTTCATCTGCTTTCAAAAAACGGCATAGAAAATGCTCCATACAATGAACAGTTAAATTTTTTTACTATGCATCTTTTCGCAAAGAAAAAAATGGAACTGAGAGAAATAGAAAAATTTGTAAAGCGCATAAAACTACTTTGCTCTTCAAATGCAATAAAATACGCACATGATTTGACTTTTTTTTCTTTGTGCATTGCAGCCTATTTAATAGAATTTGAACCTCTCACGGCAGCTCAATTAAATATAAATAAAATCGATAATGAAACCATATTAAATATATTGGAATGCAATGAAGATAATTTAGAAATTAGCGAATCTCTAAAAAATCCACTTTTTCTAATAAAAACACTCATTAAGTATCATAATTCAACATGGGAAGAACGCAAACATATACTTGCATCCCATCAAAATTCTTCTTTCAGCAGCAATCTGTGTTATGTTTGGGAAAAGTTTACCGACTTCTTACACAATGGTTTAATACTCGAATAATTTAACAATTAAATAATTTTCTCTGAAACAAGATAAGAGAAGAACAAATCGCATATAATCAATCACCAGAATGAATATTCATCAGAAATCAAAAATTAAGTATATCTACCAATAAATTTCATCTGATATTCTTTCCATTTTTTTACACAACCATTCAATTTACAGAACCACAATGAAATTAAAATCTCTTATAATCAAAAACTTCAGAAGCTACAAAGGGGAACACCGCATCTCGTTTTCGGATATTACAACTATCATAGGTAAAAATGATGCAGGGAAATCAACGCTTCTCGATGCTCTTGGAATATTTTTTGAACATCCTCTATTGAAAAACTTTGGGTATTCAGATTATTGTGTCGATGCCAGTGATGAAGAGCTTATTATTGGTTGCGAATTTGAAGAATTACCTGAAAAATTAATAATAGACACAAGTGCAGAAACTACATTAGACAATGAATATCTTCTTAATTCAAACAATAACTTAGAAATATTGAGAGTGTACACTAACAAAGGAGAGTCTCTTTCAAATGCAAAAATATATGTCAGAGCGATGCATCCATCTCACGAAGATTGCAATAATCTACTATGTTTGAAAATCAGTGATTTAAAAAAAGTCGCAAATCAACATAACATCACACCACCGGATAATTCAACGATTAAATCTCAGTGGAGACATATAATATGGAACCATTTTGCAAATGACTTAAATATTATAGACCGCATTTTACCCTTAGACAAAGAAGATGGCAAATCAATCTACGATGCACTCAAAGATTATTTCCCTATATTTGCTCTATTCAGAGCTGACCGTAGCTCTTCTGATGAAGATTCGGAAGCTCAAGACCCTCTTAAAATTGCTATTTTATCAGCAATTAATGAAGTTCAAGATGAATTAGAAACCATCAAAAATAAAGTGCAAGAAAAAGCGTTAGAAGTAGCGAATGCAACTCTGTCTAAGCTTCATGATTTTGATTCATCTTTGGCTGCAGAATTAAGACCTGAGTTCAAAAGTGAACCTAAATGGGACAGTTTATTTAAATTAACTTTGAAAAACGACAACAACATATCGATTAACAAAAGAGGCAGTGGCGTAAGACGCCTGGTTCTATTCAGTTTTTTTCGTGCAGAAGTTGAAAGAATTTCTAAAGCAAACTCTCAACGAAACATTATTTACGCAATAGAGGAACCAGAAACAGCACAACATCCGGACATGCAGCACACAGTCATAGAAACATTGTCTTCTATGAGTTATTCTCCAAATACTCAAATTATTTTAACAACGCATGTACCTCAACTCGCATCATTTGTTCCCATAGACTCAATTCGATTTGTCTCAACCAACGATAATGGAGAAAAATCGGTTACCGAAGGAGATAAAATGAAATTTAACATGTTAGAAGAAATTGTAAATGATTTGGGAATTTTACCATCTTTGGGAGCCAGAGTTGCTGTATGCGTAGAAGGCAAACATGATATCGACTTTTTACTCAATATAAACACATTACTCATTAATGCAGGCTATGACATTGTAAATTTGAGTAAAGAAAAAAGCGTTGCGCTCATAGGAATGGGCGGAAGCAGTCTTAAAGATTGGGTCGATCGTCAATATCTTCTTAATTTTGGAATTCCTGAAATTCATATATATGATAGTGATTCAGGTTCAGACAAACAGTTACAATACGCTGATTATGCAAAAAAAATAAATCAGCGAACGGACGGTTCCAGAGCTTTCCTTACTAAAAAGAGAGAAATGGAAAATTACATACATCCCGAAGCTATAAAAATAGCTTATGATACTCTTTATCATACAGAATGCTGCATTGAAATCGATGACACAACCGATGTTGAAGCCTACATTTGCGAAAACATAGGAAAACCTAAAAAACGACAGATTAAAGAATTCCTTAATAAAGAATGCACAAAATATCTAACAGTAGAAATGCTGAAAGAAATCAATGCATTCGAAGAAATTATGGAATGGTTCCTATACATAAGCAAAATCGCCCGTCTCGCCCCCCATTGCCCCTATTAAGATGAAATAATTCACCTTAATAGCGAAACTGTCAGAAAGTTTTCTCGATTTCGGATTTCTTCAATCCGCTTGACATCGCGAGAGGAAAAGAATATACTCGTTCCATGATTATGGATACGGGAACGTTACAGACTTTAGGCAAAAAAATCAGGCATAGGCGAGAGCAAGCCGGGTTAACGCCAACAAGTTTGGCGAGAGCTATAGGTATAAAAAGGGAGACTCTTCTTTCTGCCGAATCCGGCGAGAAAGATATTTCCGTACTTACACTGATGAAATTGCTTGAAACTTTTAATGTTGATTATGATACATTCATGAGCGACGCGTCTGTAATTTGCCCAGAAAAAGCAAATAACGAAATACCGGCAACATTAGAGAAATCAATTTCTCCCGCTGTTACAAAACTTAAGGCCATTGATCTCTTTGCCGGAATAGGAGGTATCAGAATGGGATTTGACCAAGCGTTCGGAAATAACCTCGAAACGGTCTTTGTGTCAGAATGGGATTCGTTTGCACAGAGGACATATCAGGCAAATTTTATGGATATGAAGCCTATTGCCGGAGACATCACCAAAATTGACGAAAAGGATGTTCCTGAATTCGATATCTGTCTCGCAGGTTTCCCGTGTCAGGCTTTCAGTCTTGCCGGACAGAGGAAAGGCTTCAACGATGACTACAAGGGTATGTCTCGCGGTACGTTGTTCTTTGATGTAGCGCGCATTTGCTCTCATCACAAGCCAAAAGTAATCTTCTGCGAAAACGTCAAAGGACTGACCATTCACGACAAAGGGCGTACGTTCAAAATCATTACCGGGACATTGGAGGAAATGGGGTACAAAGTATTCTACAAAGTGCTTAATTCAAAAGACTTCGGAGTACCTCAAAACAGAGAGCGAATCTATGTTGTAGCATTCCGTAATGATGTAGCTCCTGTACAATTTGAGTTTCCGAAACCGTCAGGCAAAAAAGTATGCCTTCAGGATATCATCGAAAAAGAGCCCGTATCAGTAAAATACTATCTCAGCGATGTCTATATCGACACTTTGAAACGTCACAAGGCTCGACACGAAGCAAAAGGTAACGGATTCGGTTACGAAATACGCCCGTTAGATGGTATTGCTGGAGCCATTGTATGCGGCGGCATGGGCAGAGAACGCAATTTGATTATAGACGACAGATTAAAAGACTTCACGCCGATAACGCACATCAAAGGCAACGTCAACCGTGAAGGAATCCGTAAAATGACCCCTCGCGAGTGGGCTCGTTTGCAAGGCTTTCCGGACAGCTTCCTCCTGCCATTGTCTGACGTCCACTTATACAAACAATTCGGTAACAGCGTAACGGTTCCGGTAATTCGAGCCATTGCAGAAGAGATTAAGAAAGTTATATTGAATATCTGCCTGAGGAAGTAGATATATGGTTTTCTTTGCCAATTCGATTTATCTGAACTGCTCAAATTATAGACAATATTTTACAAAGGAAAGTTTAACAGGAAAACAAAAATGGATAAAACTTCTTCATCTATAGACAATGCAGCTAATTTCCCCAAAGGAAACAGAGGAGAATGGGGTGAAGTCTATGCTTTTTTCAAACTTTTAGGCGATCGCGTTCTTTTTCAGTGTGACCAATATCTCAAAAAAAACGATGGAATAATCGAATTTAACGGCATCCACCGCATACCCGATAAAGCTTCAGACTCACTGCATTATATTTATGATGAAAACAAAAAATATTGGCTAATTGAAAATGTAAGTTCGCACATCCCCATATCCCCCGAAGAATGTGCTCAAGAAGCATTAAAATTATTGAGTCGGATAAAGGAGGCAAAAGAAACAACGATGCATTTTCCTGATTCATATGCATTTCTCAAAGACAGACTTTTATCATCAGCAATAAAAGCAAGTTCACAAGAAAAGAAAGACATAGAACTTGACATTATAGAGAGATTAGCCGGTACCTGCTCATGTTATGGTTTTAGCATAAAATCATTATTAGGGCAAAATCCTACTCTTCTCAATCCTTCTAAAAAGACATGCTTCACCTTTAAAATATCTGGCATATCTGATACTACAGCAACAGATATCCAAGGATATAGTGTAAAGGAATATGAATACTCCAAAATTCCCAATAAAAATGTTACCTCTATTGTAACTCAAATCAGAGAAAAAGGAGGGCAACTGGACTTCCATGAAACAAACAATAATTTGAGTGAGAGCTTAGGCTATATTGACACAAAAATGGAGGAAATCCTCGCGCATTATGTGCTTGATAGATATACAGACCAAACAGATAATAAGCACAGTATCAAAAGTACAACACAACGAATTGCTGCGCAGAATCCTATAAATTTCCATGTAGATGATACATACTCGCTTTATGAATACAAAATAAAGAAGTTTCTGGAAGCTGTTGCTTTGGGATTAACGCCAAACAAACCGTGGAGAGGTATTGAAGATGCAAATGGAGGGTATATAATAATAAAATCCAGTGGTGATTTGGTAGCGTTCCTCATATATGATAGGAAATTATTTCTGGAATATTTATTCAATTACACAAAAATTGAGTGTCCTGACATAGGAAAGTTGAATCCTAAGAAAAAGCGAGGAGAACAATCTCCCCCTGTCGGTAGAATATATGAAAAGAACGGAGAATTATTCATATCTCTTCCCTTACAAATTCGTTTCATAACGAATGGATAATCACACCTTGGAACAGCGCAGGCGGAATATGTCCGCAGTGAAAAGCAAGAATACGAAGCCAGAAATTCTTGTACGGAAAGTACTGCACGCCATGGGTTACAGATTCCGCTTACACGTCAAAGAGTTACCGGGAAAACCCGATATTGTCTTACCAAAATATAAAACTGTTATTTTTGTAAACGGATGCTTTTGGCACAGACATGAGGGATGCAAATACGCGAGTACTCCGACAACTAATATAGATTTTTGGAACGCGAAATTTGCAGAAAACGTTGCACGAGATAAAAAGAAGTGTCAGGAAATACAAGAAAAGGGGTGGCAAGTAATCGTCATCTGGACGTGCGAGATAAACAATACAGCCGCCCTAGGCGAGCGGCTGAAGATGTTGCTTGAGAGCAAATAAAGCACAAGCTACCACGTTTCCCTAATTTCAAGCAAACAGGAATTATTTTTCGGATGGGGTTGTGCGGGATTTCCACTCAGAGTAGCGGAGGGCGTGGCCACGGTAGATGAAATTGCCGTGGGAATCTACCACAATGATGTGAGGGATAGCATTGACATCCGGAGGACAACCGGGCAACGGATGCGAGGGAAGAGAGGAGAACAGAATGGCGGCAAATGGAGCCTCATATTTGCGGAGGTAAGCGCGGGCTTGCTCCTCCGTATCATCAAAGGAGACAAGGATAACCTCCATGTAATGGTTGGAAATCATAGAGGCATACTCTGCCACGATTTTGGGTGTCACGGCACGACAGGGGGCACACCAGGAGGCCGTGAAAAAGTACATGTAATACTGAGCTTGAGAGTCAGGCTTGTGCTCCGTTATAAAAGGCGTATTGTCGATGGCTTGCGCAAGCGACGTAGGCGGGGCAACGGATTGCACAGCAGCCTCCTGCGCACCAATAGAGCCGATTGCCAGCATGAATGCAACAACGGATGAGAACAATTTCATGATGGTTAAGTCTAACATATTCACACAAAAAGTCAAAGAAAAACCGCTCAGAGAAACGGTTATCGCCATGTCATTTTTGATTCTACAATTTGTAAATCAAGTCATTTGACGAAAATATGTTTGACAAGTGGAGGGTCATTATGCTAACATCGCGCGCACTTTGCTGAAAAGCAAACGGAAAGACTTTTTACCGCACTAATAACATGAACAAATATCTTACAATAGTTGCCATTGCTATGTTGGGAGCCACGGCAACACAAGCAGATACAGAACCAAAAACAGAAACATTCTGGGCAAACGGTGTATCGGCCGAAAGCGGTTGGTATGATGCCAACAAGACCCATGCTGATGATGGTATTGGCAATGGGTGGAGCACGACTTACCCGAATGACCCAAGCGGAAATGGAGCCAAAACGGATGACAGCATGTGCTATGCTGCTTCTGCCGCCAATTTGCTGGCATGGTGGCAAAATCAATACGAGCCTGTGGACGGTGTACCGCAAGGTGTAGATGCTATATGGCAAACTTTTGTGGAAAACTCTACCACAGACGCCGGAGGTAATGCCAGCAGCGCAATTCAGTGGTGGCTGACGGGTAAGGATAATGACCGCTTCACCCATTTAGCAGACCAAGAAACCGGCTATTACAGCGAATATACTACGGGAAGAACGCTGTACGACAAGGAACATGGTGGGTGCTTCATCGAATCAATCACGAATCCTACAGGAGCCCAGCTCATCGAGGCACTGGACAAAGGTAAAGGGGTGTCACTGACTGCCAGCTATAAGGATGAGCGTCACGCCATTACGCTTTGGGGGCTGGAACATACCGACGGCATCATCAGCAAGATATGGATTACAGACTCTGATGACTACACCATGGTTCCTGAGCTTACGGCGCTGACTGTGGAAGGAAAAGATGGAGCCTATACCCTGAAATTTGGTGAAGATGACGAAAAGATTTACACCATCACAACAGCCTACACCATCAACCCCGGCATAAGTGATGAATGGGGGCTTGTAAAGGCCACCGGTGGTGATTCTGTGCCGGAGCCTACAACGGCTACTTTGAGCTTGCTTGCTCTGGGGGCACTGGCCATGCGCCGCCGCCGCCACTAAAGCCCGGCGATTCAGACGAAAAATGTGATAACACCCAGCCGCAGCCAATGCTGCGGCTTTTTGTTGATATGCCAAAACAGCGGAAACCGATTTCCACGCTCCATTATCAACAAATTCCGCGTTCACAAATGACGCGTGCTTTTTCATGCTTGCAATGCGGGGGATATTTGATAGAATGATTACATAGGCACGAGGTAGGAAAAAACAGTAACACGACCAAGGGCAATGAAAAAGACTCATTTAATCATCAGCATGTTGGCCTGCTATGTACAGGCTTTGAATGCAGCCACATACAGCGATTTGGCAACGCCTCAATGTGATACAACAAACAAGGTTATCTACAATGGCAAAGGGGGCTTTGCCGTAGAGTCGGCAGGTGCAACATGCGTGACGGTTCAACTGAATCTGAATTCGTTGCACAGCTACGTTAACTCTAACGACTACAAGAGCGGCAGCCCGCTGATGCTGTGGCAAACCAATGCGGTAGACTACGGCATGGCCGATGTGGCCGACACCAATAAACCGGCGGGCGAACGTGAGCCGAAGCTGTGTTTTTACTGGATGGGTAATGTGTGGAATCCGCAAACCGCCATCAATTATGCCACCCTGCAACAACATGCCGTCAACAACATCGTAACCTTAAAACTGACCAACAGTCCCAACAATGGCGTGCGCGTCATGGCGGTAGCGGCCGGTGGTACAGAATATGAGGTACTCAAGGCAGATGGTCTCAAGTCCGGCAAAATCAACAAGACCTCGGGCTACAAGGTAAACCTCAATTATGTAACGGCGTTCAGCATTGACACACCCTCTACCTTAGACACCTCCGATTATGAAGCCCCCAAGGACTACACGGTACCGTTTGAAAGCAAGCGAGAGGACGGCAGCACGCTGGGGCGAGTCATGTTCATGGGCGACTCCATCACCCACGGCGTAAATGACCAAACATGGCGATGGCAATTATTCAAAATACTGGTAGATAACGGCATCGAACACGAAATCGTCGGGCCGAGAGATGGCTATACTCCCGGGTATACAAAGATGACCACCAGCGATGCAGGTGACAGCTACGGCGGAGTAGATTTCCCGAATGTGCATTTGGCTCAATCCTCGGGCCGTACACACAACATCATCAGTGGCTCCAACGCCGGAATGACCGGTGTGAACTATGGCGGGCATTCTACGCAAAGCGCCGCAGAGACCTACAACTGCAACACGTGGTGCTGCCTGATGGGCACCAACGATTTGCTGTCGGACAACGGGTATACGGAAGCCAATTTCTGCACCAAAATGCAGAACATGCTGGGCGGCACGGTAACATGTACCAAAGGCCGCTACAGTCGCAAACCCAACCAAGAATGGGGCAACATGGGGCAAATTGTGGAGCATGTTCTGCAAGAAAGCAGTGATAAAATCTACATCATGGCCGTACCCTGCTGGGGTAGCCACCACAACAATAACCAAGCCGAGCGCCACCTGACGGTAAAACAGTATAACACACTGCTGCGCAGTTGGGTATCTCAATATGCCAAAAAGTTCCATAAACAAATGGTATATGTAGATATTAACAAAGGACTTGTAGACTTTACGCATGCCGTCCCCTTCAGCTGGCCGGACTCCATGTCAAACCGCGCCGGGCGAGATGGCTTGCACCCCAATGAACAAGGCTCTCTCATCATTGCCGGCAATTTAGCACAAGCCATGGGTATAGGCGGGCGCACGGCCGGACTACCCCGCAATGATGCCGAAGGCGAGAACTGGACCGAGCGAGGGGATAAAAAGTTCTCAAACTTTGAAAACGGCACCAAGCGCTTTGTTGCGAAAGGTGAGTTTTCCGAAAACGCCGGCTACTCCGTCAACATTAGGGCCACTTTCGGCAACGGTGCTACCGGTGGTTGGAAAGAAAATGACAAAGCCCTGCGCATTGAAATAGCAGACGGCACCAACAGCGGCATGTTGAACATGAGTGAGGGTTGCATCATGTGGGGAGACATGATACTGTACTGCAACAAAAACTCTTCCCCCCGCTCAGAGCTGCGCATTGTATGGCACCCCGGCAACAATGCTCAGAATGTGCATAGTGGGTATTACGTGTGGCTTGATGATATGCTCATAGGCCAAGCACTGCCGGCCTCGCCCGCCAACGAAACCAACGGTATACGCATCACGGCAGATGGCGCAGATGCCCGCGTGTATGACCTGCGCTGGACCAACAAGGCCTATGCCCCCGCAACAGAGGGCATATACAGAGAAGACAACGCGTATAAATATTAACGCAAAAGACCGAATCTATAAAAAATCCTACGAGTCCCCGTCCATTTGCATGCAGATGGACGGGGTACTCATACCTGCCAAATACCACCGTTCAACAGAGCAGTATTGAGCGAATTGCGTACATCTTGCGGGGTATAACCGGCAGCACGAAGCGAGGCCAGAGAGCGGGCGCCATCTCTCTTGGCAAGGCGCTTACCGGTGTTGTCTTTCAATAAACCGTGGTGGCAATAGGTAGGCACAGGCAGCGCCAACACGGCTTGCAACGCACGGTGAATATGAGTGGCATCAAACAAATCTTCCCCGCGGGTAACGTGGGTGACGCCTTGTGCCGCATCATCAATCACAACACACAAATGGTAACTTGCCGGCATTTCTTTGCGAGCCAGCACCACATCCCCATAAGCAGTGGGCACGCAACGCTGCACGCCGCGGCGCATATCTGACCACAACGGCGTGCCGATGAGGTCTTGAACACGCTGCATATCAAGGCGCCACGCATGCGCATCCCCACGGGCCAAGCGGGCGGCAACGTCATCCGCCGAAAGGTTGCGACAAGTACCGGGGTATTGGTAGCCCAAAGTAGCATGAGGGGCGCGACCAATCTCGGCAATCTGCGCCTTAATCTCAGCTCGCGTGCAAAAACAAGGATACAGCAAGCCCATGGATTTAAGCCGAGCCAACACAGAGGCGTATACATCAAAGCGGGTACTTTGCACCACGACTTCTCCATCAAAATGCAAGCCCAGCCAGGCCAAATCCTCATACATCAAATCCACCCACTCGCGACTGCGGGCGCGGGTGATATCAATATCCTCAATACGCAGCAGACATTCGCCGCCATGAGCATCTGCCAAGCGGCGTGCTTGGATAGCGGCCAACAAGTGCCCCACATGCAAGGGCCCACTGGGCGAAGGTGCAAAACGCGTTTTCAAGAAAAAGAATGAATGGGGGTTATACGGAAAATCCGCGGGAGCTCAACAAGCTCCCGCGGATTTTTGAATATAAGACTCAGAACTTAGCACTGAAAATGACATCGGACACACGATTGATGCCATCCTTAGCCATGATAGAGGTGGGGTTGAGCTCCAGCGCACGGTAATAGTGAGCAAGAGCAGAGCCGTACTCACCCTTTTTCTCTTGTTTTTGAGCTGTAGCCAAAGCCTCCGTAAACTCGCCGGCAGCATCACGCAGGTCTCGCAAGGTATCAGAGAATTGCTTATCATTTTTCAACTCGCCGCGGAAGAGCTCCTCCGGCAAGGCCTCATTCTCGGCCTGCATCTCCACGAGTTTTTCATAAGCCATACCGGCCCCCATGGTTCCCTGCTCCTCAGCAATTTCGCGGAACTGAGTAAGAGAATTATCAATGGTCTCAATATAGCGCAGAACAGCCTCGTACTGCTGCGCCAGGGTTTCATCCAAAGCGGCAACCACCTTGAGACGGTTACGGTCCCTGTAAATATCACGGAAACGCTTGGCTCGTATCAAGTCTGCAAACTCGGCTTTTTCTTTATCGTAAGCATCTATCTTCTCCACCAACGATTTAGCCTCTGCAATTCGTGGGTTGCGGGGCCATACTACGGCGGCATTGGCCATAGCTTCCATAGCTTCCTCTTCCTTATTTGCTTCCATTGCCTTTCTGGCTTGGCGCAAATAACCATCGCTCTGCGTTTTCTTAGCCTCAGTATAAGACATGAGCAGAGAGTCATTATAATCTGCATCAAGCTCTTTAAGGCGGCCGGAGATTCGCTCTACCTCACCATAATCTCGGGCATTGAGCGCCACAAGCGCATTCTTACGCAGGGTCCAATACTCAGCAATACGACGACGGGACTCAGCGGGGAACACGGCCACACTTTGCATGAACTCACCTATGGCCACGGCAGTAATCAAGCGGTTGGTAGCCTCACCAAGCTTATTCTGGGCCAAAAGATTGGTGATAGAATCCATGCTTTGGTCAATATCGCGGCGAGCATTGGCAGCAGCGCTATCTAAGGCATTGACCGTGGGAGGCATACCCGATATACCGGTAAACATCTTGTAAGCATCGGAGTCTTTCTCCATATTGAGTGTTGTATCACCATCTCGGAAGATGTGGCGATAAACACGCGCACCGATGACCGTGTGATCAAAACGACGCTCCAAGAACAGGGAGAGCAACAAAGCCTGATACTGAATCTTGGCCTTGAGCAACGAGGCCTCGCTGGCGGCTATATTAGCCCCCTGCTTTGCCTTATTCTCTGCAATCTTTTGGGTATTAAATGCAATACGCACCGTGTGGCTGACACCGCCGCTGGCACCCGATTTCCCCTGAATATTGCCGATATTACCGCCGCCACTTCCCTTCTGGGTGTTTTGGTTGGTGAGAGAATTGGTCTTTTTAACAAGTTTTTCAATATCGTCATCCAACTGTTGGTTAGCTTTATCGCGGCGCAGATTGGCACGCTGAGCATCCAATGCGCTTACCATGCCGCTGGCCAACGCACCGGCCTGCTGACCATCGCCGGGATAATCTGAGATATCATACAGCGTTGTGCCGATTTTGACCAACACTTTACTGCCGACGGGACCGGCATTTTTAGAATATTTCTGCGTGAGGTCAATCAACTTTTCAATAGAACGACGGTACTTGCGGGAGGCCTCGGTATCATCCGGAGATTGGTTGAGGTATTTCTCAAAACGCTCACGCACCATGGCATTATTACCTACATCAAACTTACCGCCTCCGTATGAAATGGTATCTGTGGAGGGGTCCAACAGCGGCAGCTCCATGCCCATGAGCTGGGGAGGAGGTGTTTCACCGAAGCTGTTGGGGTCATCATTGCGAACACCTGACTGAGCTTGGGTAGATTTACCGCTCAAATCAAAACTCTGCGGGGCTGTGGTGGGCATTTGGGCCGTAGCCACACCTACCATCAACGGAATAAGAGGTAAAAGATAAAGAGCTTTCATTATTTTGCTTCTGCTTCAGTTACAACCAAAATCCCCTTCACGGGAGAGCCATCGGGCATGGTGCCATTGCGCCCATTCACGGTAAAGACATAATCCATATTCACACGCACATTGGATTTAAGCGTGGTATTGGCCGGCACAAAAAGGCCGATACGCTTTTGGTCTTGTGTAAGCACCTCAATGATACGACTGCCACCGTGGGAATGAACCTCTGCCACGGTAGCAGGGATATGATAGGTATTACCCACCGCTACCGAACCACGGTTCATGTATGTCTCGGCTGAGAAATCGGATTTCACAACAGTTGAGTCCGATGAACCCGACTTGAAGAGCATCATCCCGATGACTGCCACAGCCAAGCCACAACCGATATATATAAAGGTTTGGTTATTACTTGCGTTTCCTCTTTTTCTTCTGGATCTGGCCATAACGATATTGTATTAAATTATTCCCAACGCGTTCTGCGCACGCCGATATAGGTAAGGATGATACCCAGCACGATATGAGCACCCAGCACCATCAGACACATATTATACGGAGCAAATGTAGTCTGCACGATATTGTCTACCACATCTCGATAGGTGTTTTCTACACCGGACAAGCTACCGCTCCACGCCCAATAGGCAGAAATGAAAGGTTGCGTAAAGGATGCCAGCACCTCATCCAGCGCCAATACGGCACCACTGAGCGGCAGCTGGAAACCTACCAGATAAATACTGAGCAAGGATGCTTGATCCGCCGTTTTGGAGTTGGCCGATATACCGAGACACACGCTCGTCATGGCAGCATTGGCCAGCAGCAGGAACAGGAGATGGTTAAGCACATCTCCCCTGAACCCCCAGAAATAATTCACGAAGCAGAACATCCACAAGCTTTGCACCAGTACCAATACGCTCAGGAACAAAACCTTGGAGCTAACATAAGCCAATGACCCCACACCGGCAAACTTCTCTTTCTCCATGATGAGACGCTCACCAGCAACCTCTCGCGCTGAGTTGTTAGAGCCCATCAACCCCAGCAAAATCACTTGGAACATGATGATACCCGATATAGCCGAGCCAACCAAGGCATTTTGATTGGCCTGCTCTTTCATGGCACGTGCCATCTCTGCCGGGGTTTGACCGGAGGAGTCATTCAGGTTCGTAAGCGCCTGCCAGCCTTGATCCGTAAAGCATGCCACCATAATGGGGAAAATCAGAATCATGGCTATTTGCAGGGTAAGCTGACCGCGGTCGCGGAAGAAGATGCTGAAGCGGCGGCTCAGTAGCGTTGAAAGCTGAGAAAAGAACCCGGGGGTGGGTTTTTCCTGCTCATCATCATCATGCCGCGGCTCCGGGGGGGGCGGTTCTTCGCCTCGATCCGTAAACTTTTGCAGGTGCTCTTTTTCAAGACGCTTGTAGTAGTCTACACGGTGCTTGAGCCAGCTTTGGCTCCATGCCTCGGGGTCTCGGCCACTGAGCTGCGGGTACACCTCTTCAAAATTATTAACCGAGAAATAATGGCACATGACATTGGGCGTACCGTGGAAAGCCAGATTACCACGGTGCATCACCATAATGCTGTCGTAAAGCTCCATTTGTGCCAAGCTGTGCGTAACGGAAATGACGATACGGCCATCTTTCATGCTCAACTCATGTAACAACTCAACAATTTCGCGCTCGGAGCGGGGATCCAAGCCACTGGTCACCTCATCGCACAACAAGATACGAGGGCCACTCACCAGCTCCATAGCCAGAGCCAAACGGCGTTTCTGACCACCGGAAAGAAGTTTCACCTGGCGATCGGCAATATCCGTCAGCCCGGTTTCAGCCAACACATTATCAATAATATCGTTCAGCTCATCTTCATCGGCCTTGACACGCAAACGGGCAGAGTTTTCAATACTTTCGTCTACTGTAAGCTCATCATAAGCAATGCTGAATTGAGGCACATAGCCGATTTCGTGAGGTTCAAAATCGCCATCTTCAGTCAAATCACGCCCTTCCCAAAAAAACGAGCCACCCGTGATATCTTTAATACCGGCAATAGACTTAAGCAGAGTTGTTTTACCACAACCGCTGGGGCCCACAATGGCCATAAAATGCCCACGCGGTATACAAAAACTCACGTCATTGAGCAGAAAGAGAGGCTCCTCCCCTGCATCCACTTCCAAACAGATATTTCTGGCTTCTAACATGCTTAATTTCCTATTCTTGTTATAGAATAGCAAACATCCCCCCCTACGCGCAAGCAAAAAATCATATTTTCAGCGACCGACATGCTGTCGGACGCCGTTTTTTTGCAGAGAAATAACAATTCACAACAGGTTTAAGCAAACCGCTGCCTGTTGTAGCAAGCAGATGCCTACAGTATAACCGCTGCGCTTTATTTTTCTTTTTTCTTCAACGGCACTGCGTGGAAAGGTTCGGGCTTGGTTCCCTTGAACTTGGGGTTCATGGAGGCAATATGATCATTGCTGATGAAGAAAGTAAAGCTACCGCCATTAGCAACGGCATCGGCGTCCAAAATATGGTCGAACACGCAAACACCGGTATTGCCCGGAGTCTCGGGCGCTACGAACAGCCCAATAGCCATAGAGGGGCGTTTCAAGCCTTGGCGATCTTTGATTTTATAGGTAATGGTGTTTTGACCGCGTTTCAAGCCACCGGAAATGATATCGGCACGGCGTTCATCCTCAAACTCATGCACGGAAACCCCATTGATAGTCATCTCGATATTGCGGCCGGGGCAATCCACAAATACCTTACCGATAAGCTCGGGAGCTCGGCAAGCCAAGGGCACGCCCGGTATGCGGTCATAGGGCATAAAGCCATCTTGCTCTTGCAAAATGGTTAAATCCCTGTTATAAAGGCGTTTGCGAACATCGGCAAGCTGCGTTAAATCAAAGAATCGGGTTTGGTCAAGCTTCCACTTCCCCTGCTCCAGCACCAGCTCAAGCACAAAGGCATTTTCACGCGGCTTGCCATCTCCCAATTGCAATTTGCCCACATAGGTGCATGCCATGGTATTGCCCTTGCAACCCAACAATGAACCTACATACACAAAATTATCAATATTGGGCGTTTCTTGGGTAACACGGAAGAAATCCAGCGGGAACTGCCCACGCTGAGAGACAATGAGATTGCGCACTTTCATTTGACGAGAGCGGCAGGTACTGGCGCGCCATGCCTGCTCATTACCGCGAATCATGCTCAAACGCCATGTATTATAAACGGTTTCAGCCACTTCGCGGGCTTTCTTCTGGTCCGGCACAATGATATCAGCCTTTTTTGCAGGAGGAGTAGCCTCAGCAGCCTCTTTTTGGGCAGCACGGCGTTTCAGCTCGGCTTCAATGGCCGAGGGAGTTGCTGCACTTACAACACTACCGAATATGACCGCCAGAGCGGCAGACTGAAAAAAAATGGCTCTCATAACTGCTGATAACATACATCAGACTTGCTTTTTTGGCAAGAAAATTGCATACTATGGGGGAGTTATGACGTCATTTCAACGCAAAGCACGTACTGCGGCCGAGGCACGATGCCGGCGAATGCTGGATAAGGCACCATCCGTCGTGTGGAAACGCTTTGCAGACGGCGTTGAGCTTCACGCGCATATCATAGCCCCCGCCGGGCATACGGCAGATTCATTCTTGCCGTCGGTTATGTTCTTTTCCGGTGGCATGTGGGCGCTTGATTTTAATGAGGAGTTTGTATCTTGGGCTATGCATTTGGCCAGCCGCGGTATTGTGTGCATCTTGCCCGAGTACCGCAACCACGCCCGTTATGAAGTATCGGCGGAGGATATTATCACCGATGGCTTGGATGCATGGCGATGGGTGCGCCACAATGCCCCTAATCTCGGCTTAGACCAGGAGCTTATCTCACTGGCAGGCTCAGATGCCGGGGCACTGCTGGCGCTGAATGTGGCCATGCAACCCATGGTAGAAAAACGCAAATGGTGGAAAATAGGCAGCCGAGACATACCGCCGCCCATGCCTGCCAGTGTAGCCATTTTCCGCGGTATTGTGGATGTAGAGGCCCCCGAGGCAAAGTTACTGCATATCAAAGAAGAAACGACAGATAGCAACGCCATCAACCCATGTGCCCTGTTGCGCCGCTACTTACCGCCGTTGTTCTGTGCTCACGGCATGGCAGACCCCCTGCTTGATTACGGCATGCGTGAGTGGTTCTGTGAGCAATGGCGTTCTCTTGATAATGAGGCAGAAATTGTACTCTGCCCCACAGGCGACCACACCTTGACTCACTTTGATGTCAACCCCGCCGCCTTTGAACAAATACTGCTGGCGTGGGAAAACTTTATGGCAGAACAGGGCATTTGGCCCGAAAGCGTCATTGAAGACCGAGCCCTGATGTGGTAAGCCCCACACCTCAGCGCTTCAGGACACGAGAATCACTGCGTTTGCGCAATAATTGCAGTATTTCTTTATCAGCCTCACCGATGGGGCGCGCAAATTGATTGCGGTTGCCTTTACCGATGCTGAGTATCACCGTATCCGTCTGAAAATTAAGGGAGAAATCCTCACCGTACAACACAGTGCGCAGAGCATAAGTAACCATAGTAGGCTGAGCCTGCTCAGTAAAATGGCGCAGGTAGTCACGCAAACGAGCCTTTTCGCTCTCTCTCAGGGTTACTTTTTTCCCCTGCTCGGTAAGCAGTCCGGTATCAGTACGAGCATACAGCAAACGGAACGTCACCAAGGAGCAATTATCGCCGGGCAAATCATCCCAATCCGGCATAGACTGTTGAATACAACTGCTCAGCAAAGCCACGATAACCGATGCATACTGCCACGTCTTCATGCGCCTTATTATACGTGCGTTCTTTCGTTTGTCAAATAAAACCCGATTCACCGGCAGGCAAATCGGGTTTTACGGGTAAATCTGAGAAATGAAGCGTTTAGTCAGCCCAAGTCAACACAACCTTACCGGACTTACCGGAGTTCATCACATTGAAGCCCTCCTCAAAGTCTGTGTAGTGCATGCGGTGCGTAATGATGGGGGAGACATCCAAACCGGAGCGCAGCATGGCATCCATCTTCTGCCAAGTAGCATACATCTCACGGCCATAAATACCCTTCATCTTAAGGCCTTTCCATACAAAGGTGTTCCAGTCGATGCCGGAGCCACCGGGCTGAATACCCAACAGGGAGATATTGGCACCGTAAGCAGAATGGTTGATGATATCTTTGAGGCAAGCAGGAGCACCGCTCATCTCAAGGCATACGCCGTAGCCCTCATCAATACCGAGGTCCTCACGGGCAGCAGCAATAGAGTCACCACCAATGACATTGACGGTGCGGTCTGCACCCATGGTCTTGGCCAAACCGAGCTTGTAGTCGCTCACGTCGGTAATGGTAACGGTGCGTGCACCGGCCTTCTTACAAACGGCAGCAGCCATGGAGCCGATGAGACCGGCACCGGTGATAAGAACATCCTCACCTACCAAGTCCCAAGAAAGGGCGGTATGGGTAGCATTACCCAAGGGATCCAGAATGGAGGCAATCTCCATGGGCATGTCCTTGTGAATACGAATCACATTGGACTGGGGAATGGAAAGATACTCAGCAAAGCAACCGGGGCGGTTAACACCTACCCCCATGGTGTTGGGACAAAGATGGAACATACCGCGGCGGCAGTTGCGGCAATGCCCGCAGACGATATGGCCCTCACCGGAAACAACCTCGCCCGGCTTGAACTCCGTCACGGCAGCACCTACGCGCTCAATCACACCGCAGAACTCATGACCCACGTGCATCCCCACGGGGATGGTCTGCTGTGCCCAAGCATCCCAGTTCCAGATGTGCAAATCCGTACCGCAAATAGCTGTGCGATAAATCTTAATGAGAACATCATTGGGACCGACCTCAGGCATCGGCACCTCCATCAGTTCGAGGCCTTTATCGGCTTTTGTTTTGACGAGCGCTTTCATGGGCGAAAATACTACTCCTCTACCACATCCTTGGCAAGCCTAATCTTTATTATTTGTGGCATTATTTACACCATAACGGTTCAAGGGAACACAAGAAAAGGCGTTTTTTCTTGCGCGCTGGCATGAAGTATGCTAGAGTATAGGGCGCATGGGAGCATTTGCACATCGCTTAAGACTGGGCTGGAACGGAATCCGCAACTTTATCTCACAGGGCATGGTAGATCCCCTGCCCGTGCGCCACGCGCTGAAGGGGTATACCCCCACCAAAGCCGGGCGAGATATGAAAGCCGCCTTGGATGTAGCCTTGGTGGGCCTACCGCAGGGCATGGCATTTGCCGCCATGGCCGGGCTGGACAGCATATACGGCATCATGGCAGCCACGGTGGGCACGTTCATAGCGCCGCTGTTTACACGTTGCAGTTTAACGGTAAGCGGTCCCAGCAATGCAACGGCATTCATGTTGGCGAGTTTCTTTCTGGCCTCATCCCCGCATATTCAAGCACACCCGGGCATATTCGTGCCGTTGATTGTATTTTTGGCGGGCGTAACCTGTGTAATCGGTGCTTTTGTCAAAGCCACGGAAATGCTTCAATTTGTAAGCCGCAGCGTGCTGGTAGGGTATATTACGGGGGCAGCCACACTCATCATAGCCTCTCAACTGCGCTATGTGCTGGGTATAAATGATGTGAACGCAGGCAGTTCATTCTTTACCATGAGTGGGGCCATCATCAACAACCTGCACTTGGTGCAATGGCAACCCATTGTGCTGGGTGTGCTGTCATTCCTGATGTTCATCCCCCTCAAGAAACACTTTAAGTTTTTGCCCACCTTTGCCATTATCCTGTTGACCATGAGCATACTCAATGCCATATTGTGCATGCCCTGGGCGGGTGGTGCTTTTACCGATGTGCGCATGCTCAAAGATTTCACCATGAGTGATTTGACCTGCACACCGCCTGATATTACCGTCATAGCGGGCAACTTTGCAGAGCTCTTCCCCGTGGTCATCGGCATCGCGTTCCTCTCCACATTGGAGCAAACGGTCATGAGCAAAACCATCTCCGCCAAAACCGGGGAGCCCGTCAACCTCAACCAAGACACATTCGCCGTGGGTATGGCCAACATCGGCTCTGCATTCACCACCTCGCTCCCCTGCTCGGCCTCGCTCACGCGCTCCATGCTCAATTATACGGCAGGTGCCGCCACTCGCTTCTCGGGCATATATTGCGGGTTGATGTGCTTGGGCATCACCTTTGTGCTGGCCAGCTTCCCGCTCATTTCCAAAATACCGCACAGCGTATTGGCAGCCTTGGTACTGGCTAATGCCGTATCACTTTACGACCGCAAGTTGCTGCGCATCTGTTTCCGCTCCACCCCGGGTGATGCCGCTGTACTCATCATTACCTTTATTGCAGCACTGTTACTGCCCTTGCACGTGGCCATTTTCGTGGGAGTCATCATCTCCGTCTCCATCTTCTTACGCAAAGCCTCCAAGCCCGAGCTGGTAGAATACACCTTTGACGACAAGGGTACCCTGCTGGAGGTCAACGAAAACGCCTCACGCCTGCCACAGATTTCCATTGTACACGTAGAGGGTGACCTCTTCTTCGGCGCTGCAGATCTCTTCCGTAAGCAGGTAGCCCGTATTGCAGAAGACCCCTCACTGGCTGTCATTGTGTTGAGAATGCGCAATGCGCGCAACTTGGACGCGACCTCGGTTTGCTCATTGGAAGAGCTCATTAAGTTCACCCGAGAAAAAGGGCGCCACCTCATCATCTCGGGCGCAGGCCGAGAGGTATACCGCATTCTCAAAAAGAGTGGCGTGCTGAAAGTACTGCAAGAAAACTGTGCTGAAGGTGAGAGCAACATCTTCTTGTTTGAGCCTAAAAACCCCAATATATCCACACGCTATGCGCTCAAACGTGCGCAGCAGTTACTCGGCTCTCAGCGGGCAGATATCTCCATCTATACCACAGAAACCGCCAAGCCATCATAACTACGCATGCAGCCCGAGCATTACAAGGATTTTGCACAGGCTTTGGTGGACTGGTTTGCCACCCATGGCAAAGATTATCCATGGCGCCGCACCACAGACCCGTGGGCCGTGCTGGTGAGCGAAATCATGCTGCAACAAACAACCATCCCCACCGTCATGGGACGATACGAGGCGTGGATGCGACAATTCCCCACCCCGGCAGCTTTGGCGGCAGCAGATGAGCAAACGGCTTTGCGCTCATGGGAAGGGCTGGGCTATTACCGCCGCGTGCGGGCGTTGCAAGCCGCTGCTATAGTCATTACAGAGCAACACCTCGGCATTTTTCCAACAGATGAAGCAGCCATACGGGCACTGCCCGGCATAGGCGATTACACTGTGGGGGCAGTGTTGAGCTTTGCCTACAACCGCCCCGCTCCTTTGGTGGATGCCAACGTATCGCGCGTGTTTGCGCGCGTGTTCAACGATGCCACCCCCATCGATTCTCCCGCCGGGCGCAAAAAACATTGGGCATTGGCGGCAGAACTGGTTCACCGCGAAAACCCACGGGCCTATAATTCAGCTCTCATGGAGCTGGGGCAGACCCTCTGCACTACAGGCGAGCCCACCTGTCTGCTCTGCCCTGTGCGCCGATTCTGCGCAGCGAAACAACCGGCTGCCCTCCCCGTCAAATTGCCTAAAAAGGCTATCACCACTGCCGAGCACCACGATTTATGGTGCCTTACCGACAGGGGGGTACTGATGCAAAAACAAGCCAGCGGCCAACGCCACGAGGGCATGTACAGGCTCCCGCAACGCAGCGCACAAGCCGTAACCGGCATGCCCCTGCTTACCACCCAAAAATACAGCATCACCCGCTATAAAGTAACGCGTTATCTGTATAATGCGCCCGATACGCTCCCGCGAGAAGACGAGATGTTTATCCCCCTCGAGGCCTTGGCCGATACCCCCATGGCATCACCGGACAGAAAACTGGTGAATCAATTGCTGAAATAAGCCACCGAGCGCAGTTTATCTTCCACCGCTATACAATAAAACAGCCACCCGAAAGAGTGGCTGTTTTATTGTATCGAATGAGATTTCAGGGAGCTTTACTCTTCCTCTGCATCTGC
>JAFYUT010000040.1 GCA_017549485.1 Akkermansia sp. | reverse complement strand
TTGCTGCTACCTGCGCCCCCTCTATGATTTTCTGCATGCTCACCAAGCCTACCACGACCTGTGGGAGAATCTTGTGGAAATATGGATACCCATGCACTTAAAGGAGCTGCAGGCAGATGGTACACTGGGTGCAGTGATGGCAGAAGTTCACTCCATTTACGAGGAAAAGCTGCAGCTCTACCTACGCGGTGAAATGTGCCTGGAATACATCAAGCTGATGACTATCTCTTATCTGTTCGCGGCACCTCTGTCAGACAAACACGAGGCTCTCATTGTCCGCCTGCAACAAACGCTGCACGGGCGCATGCTGCTGCTGAGTGTATGCTCACACGATGATATTTGCCGCCCCGCTTATCTGGATACGCCGGAAGAGCATGCGCCTTACTTCCGTAGGCCGCAGGATGTGGCAATGCAAATACGCACCGCCCAAGGATACACGGATATTCGCGCCTACATTGCGCAGCTGGTAGACGAGGTCCTGGCAGCAGCGGAGGCGGGAGCTGTAACCGATGAACTGCTTGCCGGGTGGGATGACTTGTTAACCTCTTTGGATGCAGCAACCATGCACCTACCGGGTGGCCCGCTTTATGTACAGCATTGATTTATAATAAGCAAAATATAAAAACGAGTATGCCTCCTTTACGTTTTTTTTCATCATCATAGTCCTCTGCCTTACGGCGGTGGGGCTGAACATGAGGTGTAATTCTGATGGGGTTCTCTTTATCAGGCACGGTGATTACCTCATCCGGAAGCATAATGAGCTAAACCGGCTGCACAAAAAAATTACGACATCGGCAACAAAAAAGCAGGAACCGCTCAATAAAAATGCCCGCAGCGAGCGTCTATTTATTAGAAAAGCCTCACTTTCTGCAATTTTATGTTGCAGATTCGGAGCCAGGAAGTATTATTATAAGTAAAGGAGATAGAGAATGTTGAAGACAATTTTCCATAAAATCCTTGCCACCACAGCCCTGTGCCTTGCAACGGTGGGGCTGAGCTCGTGCTACACCAATATTCACCAATATGTTTGGCAAAAAGCCAAGGTGGCAGAGGGTGGCGAATGGCTGGATAATCCAAACAAGATAGACTTGTTCAGTGATGGCAAACATATATACGCTGAGGGGAAACAAGGCAACATGCGCGGCTGCTGCAAAGGGGCGCCCATTGGTACCTTTCTACCGTTGCATGGTAGTGGGGCAGGCTACGCTTACTACGCACCCATTAAAGAATCAGCTACCCCCATCTATTACCGCTTAAGCTCTGCAGATGCAGCCAGGGTAAGAAGAGCACATGCAGCCGGTTCAGAATACGTGCAAATTGAGCTGTGGTCCGGCCTCGCGACTTCCTTACCCTCAGCCGCCCGTTCCCTCACGGTAAAAGGCACAACCACCTTATCTTACCCCATCATTAACGGAGAAAGTCTGGAGAGAGCCCGTATCGATGATATTCCATACACGACCGATGCTCACAAATACTACGCCTATCCGCTGGGTGTACTCACTGCCGTGGCGGTAGATGCCCCGATTACCCTTGCAACCAATGCTGTTGCACTGGGAGTTGGCGCTGTCGGTGCTGCTGTTGCGCTTCCCTGTGCCGGAGTATATGCAGTTTACGAATCTTGCATGCAAAATGCACCGGCCGCAAAGCCGGGACCGAAATCTACCACACCCTCCCAAAGCACTCCTTCTACATGAAAACACGCTCCTTTTTCCCAAGAATCCTCGCCACCACAGCCCTCTGCCTTACAGCGGTGGGGCTGAACTCATGTGTGACGATTATTGATACCGGCAGTATGCTGGACGATGTAGGAAAGCAGAGCCCCAGTCGCCAAATTCGTTTTGTTGAGGAGAAGAAGCCTCTGCAAAGCTACTACACCGGAGAAAAACTACAGGTATGGGAAAAAGACGGCCTATACTATGTGCAGCTGCCGGTGGCCTATATTCCGGCTCGGGTTAAGAACCGCGATTTCTTGGTGCTCATGACCATGTATTGTAGTGTTAAGGATTTCACCTACCCCCGACTCATCATGGATGAAAAAGAGGTGATACAATTCCAGCAAACGAAGGAGTATTTCTATGCCGTTTTGAGCAAGGAGCAGCTTAACAAAGCGATAAATCCCTATAGCTGTTATTCCGACTCTTTTTATCGTGAAACCTATGCTGTTCTTCCCTCCTCTGATGTCGACTTAAATCATGCAAAAAAATGGAATTTGTCACACTCACAACAATCCGAGTTGGACGACTACGCGGTGTGCATGATTAAGCATTTGTCTGACAGACGAACCACCGGTAACCAATTGCGGCGGCCTCTTGTTCTTTTGCTGGATATAGCGGATGTTCCCTTGTCTATCGCGACAACACCCATTGCATGGGTTGCGGATTTTGTTAATGTGTGCTTTTTTGACTGAAGAATCGCCCTATGATAAGTAATGGAGATGAGAAAACGATAAAGGATTCCATCCACAGAATTATGAGCATGAATCTATTCCGTCGGCGCGTGCTGCTTTTATGTTTACTGTCCTTATGCCTCGGGTGGGGGCTTGTGGGCTGCATCACCCAAGTGAGTTCCGGTGATGCATTGGAGCATGTGGGACGAAAATTGTGTACGGACAGTACGGTGACTTCCTGTTATGAATCGGGGACAGGGAGTGACAGACGCATCTATGCTCAGGTAGAAGCCACTTATAGGGAAAGCCGCGCGTCAATCGTAAGCACCTGTTCCATAGATTTGTGCTCTCACCCCACAGGCTGGCCTTCTTCTTCTTGGGTAAAAGGCAGCGAGGAAAAGCGTAACTACTACATACTACTCACTGCTGATGAAGCAAAGAAAGAACTGGGGCTGAACGTGTCGGAGCCTCCGGCCTCTGCTCCGCGTGTGCTGACAGAAACGGAGTTCGCCAAGCTGCCTACCCAACGATTGAACATTTCACAGAAACGATTGGATAGGTTGGATTCTGCACTGAATACGACAATTCTCCGGCACACAGATGATTATGTATACTCAACCTCTCATTATTTACGCCGCCCGCTCAGTTATGGTTTGCGAGCTGTGGATTGGCCGCTTACGGTGGCTATCAATGCGGGGACCGCGGCAGTGGGGGCTGTTTGGTTTGTAGTCGGGGGGATTCCCTATCTGCTGATAGAGCAAGTGGCCGGTGAAGCGAGCGACACATCTCAGCCAACGGAACAGCCTTAACCTGAATAAAGAAATCATGCACTCCATTCGTAGAATCTGTACCACCACTGCCCTGTGCCTTGCGGCGGTGGGGCTGTGCTCTTGCCGTCTGGCTTTGCATACGCTGCCGGATTACGTTGGAAAACAAGAATTCGAGCTTTACGATGCAGATAAACCGGGATATGAGGTATACCGCTGTGAGGATGTGCTTTATGTGAAGCTGCCCGGGTACTATGTGCGCCCCCGCGTGGCGGTGTTTGAATCGCAAGATCTGAAAGATGGAGACTGGGGGAATGCATTTGGCTATTCGCCCCGCCCTCACATTAAAGAAAGCATCCTGTACTTCCCCTTAACCCGGGAGCAGGTAAGCAAGTGGAATGAACGGAACGATAAAAAGCCTTTGAGCTTCGTTCGTTACCAATCCGGGGTGCTGACGGAAGAACAGATGAAGGAAAAACAGGGTAAACTCATTGCTCATGGTAGCATTTACGGCAAACTGAAAACCGTAATCTGCGAAGCTGCTACCCGGAAGAACTATGCTCACTATGCCCTGAAGCCTATTGCCATTCCGCTTGAGTTGGTGGATACTGTATCAACCATCCCGCTGAGCGCAGCAGCCGGAGCAACAGGCCTTATAGTGGGCGTGTCGGTTACTATTATAGGTTCCGTTACGCAGCCACACCAACAGCAGACTGTGCCACAGCCGGAACCTGAAAATATGCCTTCGGAGATGGAGTAAGCAACTACAGAAAGATAGCATCAAGGGTATGAAAAACAAAAAGTTATTGATATCTTGCACTCTAGCATCAGTAATGGTAATGCTGCTGGTCTACGTTCTTTTCACGATACACTGCCATTACATAGCTAAGCCCACACTTTTATCTTATATACATTCCAGTTACCCTGATATTGATGAATCTGATTTGTATCTATCAGGTTTACCCTTGCCTACAAGTAACGGGGATATTGTAATTGAATATTCCTTCGTGTATAACGATTACGGAGAGACACTCCACTTAACATATTACTATAGAAACACTCGACCTATCGGCTGCTTCAAATAATATGTGTATTTTTGCAGACATCGGCAGCAAAAAATGCCGGAAACGCGAAACAAAATACCCGCCATGCTTGAACAACGGGGTGGAAATTGATATAATGCCTCGTAACAGATACACGCTTAGCTGGTATACCCCATGCCATAAACTGTTGCATATGAGAAAAATCACCTACATTGCTATCGCCCTCGTCTTGCTGGGATTTGGCTTTTTCTTAATCCGTCCCTACCTGCAGACCTATGTGAACAAAGCAAAAGAGACCGCAATGACACAAGCCCTGGCAGATGGTACAAGCAGTGTCTCGGCTCGCTATGCTCACATGATGTTGCAGGCCATTCCATTACGTCAAGGGGATTGTTTTGTGTGCAGTGCAGATGGTTTTCCTCCTGATGAGAGCATGATAGGAGGTATGGTGGATGCTGCGCTCATGCATTCCATTTAGAAAAGTTTCGCGTTATCCATGGCGAAATATGAGGTATATTTACTTGTGTAAATAACGTATTGTAGTATAATATCCTTGGTGGGGCATATTTAACTTTCACGCGCTATGAATTACTACGGTAAAGGGTCTCTCATTCTTTCTCTGGCTTCCGTGCTGGCAATGGTCTGCTATGGCCTGTTAGCTTGGCTGCTGTTTCACCGCTATGACCGGTTATTTGATGCGGGGTATACGTCATTTGATGTTTCGTTATGCGGGAAAACCATGCAATACTTCATTTGGTGGGGGGCGGGGCTGGCCGGGTGGCTCTTTATTGGCTCGGCGGATTCCGACTCTCGGGGGCATCGCGCATGGATATGGAGTATGTTGCAATGCATTTCAGCCTGGGTGCTGGCGTATCCGGCTGCTTTTCTGGGGAGAATGAATGATGGTTGCGGAATTATGCTTATTTTGTTTGCTCCGCTGGCCACACTACCATCATTTGCGGCAGCGCTCATTATTGGGAAGATGCAGAACTCCTGCAAAAGCCCCCAATCCTATTTCCGTTCCCGATTGTATTGTTTTCTGGTAATTCTGACCTTTGTGGTAACCACGCTTTCATCATTTCTCTGTGCAGAAATCATGGCGCACCGCAATCCGCCCCAACTGGAAGACTCGGGAACTGGGGAAGATTCATGTGCGCAGAATGGGACAGCTTTTTCTGCGGATTCCAACTTCATGCTCACGCCCCACATTCCACAGAATCTTGGGGTAACCACAGGCTTGTGCCTGGCCGGTAAAGCACAGTAATGATTTAAGTTCCGGCCTTGATATCATCTCTGATCGGTTTTCACCTCAGCGACCCCAGCCACGATTTTGACAGCCCCGAAAGCAAGGAGCTGCTGCGCTGCATCATTGCGAAACAAGGAGTAGGGCTCACGGGGGATGAGCTGGCCTGCGTATTCAACAGCTATTTGCCCGCAGGAAACGCGAAAAAAATACCCGCCATGCTTGAAAAGAGGGGTGGAAATTGATATAATGCCTCGTAATAAATACCTGATTTTCTACGCCATGAATCGACAATCTTTCATACTGTTGTCATTTTTCTTTTTTCTTCTGACTGCCTGCACCTCTGTGGAGGAACAACTGCGGCGACTGGAGCAGGCTCGTACAGAATACCGCGTCAATGAGCTCAACCGAGCCACAACGGAAGCTCAGGAGAAATTCAACAAATGGCTCAAGGCGCTTGATTCGGTTGCTTATGCTAAGTTTCATCGCACCGAAGAAACGCTGGGGGATGTTGTACCCCCCGTAAAAGCCGTCAAGGTTACCGGCAAGGAGCTTAAGGAACTCGTAGCCATTCTGCGTCGTGGGCGTCCTGTACCGCTGCCCGATGCCGATATTTACACGAGCCCCGGCAGCGAACCGCTGCAGCTCAATGAGGATGGAGAGGTAGTATATGTGCCGGTTCCTCTGAATCATATGCAAGAGTACCTTATGCCACCACGAAATTTCTTTAGCATCGATATGCTATACTTCTATGATGCGAATGGAAATGTTATCGAACCCGCTGTGTACCCTTTCGGCGATATCGTCTCAAGCACGGAGGCTGCCCAAAAACGCAATTCCTGGACCATCAACAACGACCGACCTTTCATCATGCTGGATGATGCCGATTTTAAACGCTACCGCAGCCTCCCCTCTTACCGACTCTTTGTGCAGCGTATGAAAAAGGCCTACTCCACCGGCAAATGGGATGACACACCCCGTTTCGATGAGCTGCTATAATATCGTTCAACCATCCCCCCATGCCCACCATCCACAAAATCCTTGCCACCACAGCCCTCTGCCTTGCGGCGTTGGTTGTTTCCGGCTGTACAAAACTGAACTTGGTAGAGCAGCTGAATCCGGAGGATAGGCGCGTGCCTATTGTTGATGCTAATCCTAAACGTTTCACCCTTTTCGAGTTGAATGGTAGCTATTATGTACCCCTTACCGTGTATATGGGTAAGGAAGATGTGCCGATATTGGGCAGGCGAAATGCCAATGTGGATGGGCTGTTTACCGAACGTGTCAGTTATACGCCGAACCCCGCAACAGCGCAAGTATGGTTATTTCCGCTCAGCGATAAAGAAGCTACCGAGTGTTTGGAAGAGTTGCACCCCAATAAGACTGATATCACAGTAAAACAAGAACACGATATCGATACGGCGCCCATTATTGCCTCCTCATCCTTTGATTTCAAACGAGCTCGCGTTTGTGGTAAAGTGCGCATGTTTTGCCCGAAAAGTGTACAAGCCAACCAAAATGGCTTGTACTACACCACGCCTCGCCTACCTGTAGAAAAAGGCACCCGCTCCTTTGGTTACTATGTGGCATACGGCCCGGTTTGGTGTGTGGATGCTGTGGGTAATGTTGCTATTGGTGCTGCCGAGGCCGCCGTGGCTGCCCCCTTTGCTGTCATATTGGTCGGGATGTTGGCAATCCTCCCCCATCACGGCGTGCTTTGAGGAAAAAGTTAAGCATTCGCGGAAAACGGATAAATCCCCCCATCCACGCTTGAACAGAGGGGCGGGAATTGATATAATAACCGGTAACAGATACACGCTTAGTCATGACCATCTTCCGTAAAATCCTTGCCACCACAGCCCTCTGCCTTGCGGCGGCGGTGGGGAGGAATGGCTGCATCGCGGGTCAACAAACACCGTCTCTTGGTGGGAAACTTCTTGGCTTGAAAAAATGGGAGTAGGTGTCTAATCCCCAGTATAAGTAATTCTAACTTCCTCTCGCTATGAATAGCTACGGCAAATGGTCTTTCATTCTTTCTCTGGCTTCCGTGCTGGCAATGGTCTGCTATTGCCTGTCGGCGTGGCTTCTGTTCGAGCGCTACTGCCGCTTATTTGATGCGGGGTATACATCATTTAACGTTCCTTTGTGCGGGAAAATCATGCAACACTTCATTTGGTGGGGAGCGGGTCTGGCCGGGTGGCTCTTTATTGGCTCGGCGGATTCCAACTCGCGGGTGCATCGCGCATGTATATGGTGGGTGTTGCAATGCATTTCAGCCTGGGTGCTGGCGTATCCGGCTGCTTTTCTGGGGAGAATGAATGATGGTCTCGGAATTATGCTTATTTTGTTTGCTCCGGTGGCCACACTACCATCATTTGCGGCAGCGCTCATTATTGGGAAGATGCAGAACTCCTGCAAAAGCCCCCAATCCTATTTCCGTTCCCGATTGTATTGTTTTCTGGTAATTCTGACCTTTATGGTAACCACGATCTCGTCATTTCTCTGTGCTGAAATTATGGCGTCCGGCAAAACACCCCATCTGACAGACTCGGAAAGGAGGGACACGAAGATTGAACAGAGGGGCGGGAATTGATATAATGCCCCGTAACAGATACACGCTTAGTTATGACCATCTTCCCCAGAATCCTTACCACCACTGCCCTCTGCCTTGCGGCGGTGGGACTCAGCTCGTGTGTATCCCGCCTGCACCGGGTAGCCTATGAGTACCCCCGCACTTATGAAGGCGCGGGGGTAGAAGACAACAGCGTTTCCACAGGTGACAATGCTGCCGATATGAGGCTTACAAAACGCCTGTATGTGTATGAATGCGGCGGCCAATGGTATCTGCCCGTTTCGCGCATCTGCTACACCAAGAAAGTGATACAGGGTGAACCGGATACGGCACATGCATATCAGATAGCCAATGTTTCTCATGAGGACAAGCGGCAGTATTATCTCCCCATATCCCCCGAATTAGCAGGCAAGCTGCGAACCGCATCCCGAGACAGGAGCCGACAAAATGAGCTGACGGACTACATTACGCAGCCCAAGTTGTTGACGACTCTGCCGCCGCAAGCCAAGGCATATCCTATTCTTATGCCCATAGCCCATGGTCAGAATGGTGATTTGTTGGTACAAACAGATGCCCACGTCGGCCCATCCGCCATTCTGGCTTACCCCGCAGCAGCGGTGCTTCTCTTTGTGGTAGACATTCCGGTTACGGTGGTATCTTCCACCGTCGCCTTTATCGGCGTCGGTACCTATGTGCTTGTGACCGGGCGCATAGGCTGCTAAGCTAAAGCACGGCATTCTCTCTTTTAGTATAAAAAAGCAAATTCCACAATGTCAGGACTTGCCTCAAGCTTCTATCCCTTTGGTCTGAAAGACCAATGCGCCAAGAGATAAAGAGCCATCAGCTAGGGAAAGTTTTGACCGAGAATCGCGTTTTTGCTTTCAGCACGTTCACTCTAAGCAAATAAGAAAAAATTAACATATTGGATAGAAGCCTTTTGTGGAAGAAACTCCACAATTTGAGAGGCTGTTACATCGCTTGTATGAGGTCCGGCAAAATGAAATACAGCATTGATGACCGCATGGTGTTCCAGAACCCCGGATCATTCCCTCCCGGCATGAGCTGGACTGATTTTGTGGACGACTGCATTGGTTCCATGCCCACCAACCCTACCATCGCCAATGTATTCTATCGCCGTGGTACGATGGAATCTTGGGGGCGCGGCATCTCCCTCATCATGCAAAGCTGTCGAGAGCAAGGTCTCCCCGAGCCCAAGATTGAAATTGTACCCAATTTCGTGAACCTCACTATTTGGTTTAATGAACTGTTGTCTGCACAAGACTCTACAAGACTGCACAAGACTGCACAAGATGTCGGAGACATTGTCGGTGAGTCCGCGCACGGTGGAACGAGATATCTCGATACTAAAGAAAATGGGGATACTACTCCGCAATGGTAAAGACAACGATGGCGTGTGGGTTATTTCGAACTGAAAGAAAGAATAAATAGCACCTGCTTGCCGCGATACTCGTGTATGGCTGTCAGTAAATTGCAGATTACGGGAGTAAGTAAAGGCCCGGGTAAATTTAAATAATTGAAGGTTCTCATGTCTGATAGCTGTTTCTCTGCCCACACTTTAGCCGCTTTCTGCCTACTTTCGAGTTAAAAGTGGGCAAAAAATCGTCATCATCGAGACCAAGGGCGACCATCTGGCCAATGAGGAGACACTGGCCAAGCTGCACTTGGGGAGAGCATGGCAGGAACAAGCCGGGCCGGGGTATCGCTATTTCCTCGTGTTCCAAGACAAGGATATCAGCATGACCGGGGCGTACCCCATGAGCGAGTTCCTCAAGATTCTGGCTGAACTGTAAACAACGCACAAAACACCACTCAGGCACCTCGTTGATACGCCCGGACAGGCTCGCAAGACCATGACCCACACCTGGCAGACCAAGGCTCCCCTTCGAGCAAATCCTCCCCTTGCAGCCCTAATTTCCCGCCATCGGCAACAAAAATGCTGGAAACTCGCAACTAAATGCCCGCCGCGAGCGTCTATTTATTAGAAAATCTGCACTTTTCGCAATTTTTTGTTGCGGATTCGGTGCCGGGAAGTATTATTATAGGTAGAAGGAGATAGAGAATAATGAAAGTTCTTTTAATCATATTGTGCTTAGGACTCTCCGTTGGAGGTAAGAGCTTGGCTGTGGAGGTAGCAGCCAAGCATCTGGAGGACTATCTGCAGCATAGCAAGATGAAGGGGGAAGATAATGCCGTGACCACTCTGCGTATGCAGGAGCAATATCTATGGCTGAAGACGCTTCAATTGATAAGCGAAACATCCGGGAGTAAAGGAGTGTTAGCTGGAGAGCTGACGAGGAATCCCGGCGACGTAAGCGGTCAGGAAAAGGCCTACCAACTAGCAAAGTCTAGGTATGAGCAAGGGCTTGGTACGCTTTGGGATATGTATGAAACAGGTTTGGAACTTTACGTGGCGTATTCGGTTGTTGGTTTCATTGAAAATAACGTATTGCCCGGTAGAGAAGTAGTTCCGACAGCAAAAGAAGACATCTCTTTTGAGCAGTTAAATGATCTGCGCCGAATTCTTACGAATGCGGCCAATGCTTCAGGAAACCGAGAAGCGTGGCTCAGAACTGAAATTTTATGGAGCATTCACGTATCGGAAAATATTGATGATGAGATAACATACAGGACCGAACTAGTGGAATTGCTGCGTAATCGTTACCTGCAGGGCTTGGCTACTCATTGGGAAGTAGCAATTGCTGAATTGGACTTACAGAAAGTGCGTCTGCTTATGGAAAGGAGGCGAGCCCTTTTGCCCGGTGCTTCCTCTCGTCTTTTCCCGACGACTGACGATGCGCAAAAGTGGGAGGTGTTCGTAAGGGACGTAAATGCATTGTATCGTCAATTGGCTCAAACTGATGAGGATAGCCGTCATTCTGATTCCCGTATCTGCGAACAACTGTTTCACTTGCGATTCATGTTGTTGCGAGCTGAGTATACATTGAATAATATCAAGGCTGTATTAAAACATGGGCACTGAGATTTTATCCACTAAACGTCATTTGACCATGCCCACCATCTTCCCCAGAATCCTTGCCACCACAGCCCTGTGCCTTGCGGCAGTGGGGCTGAGTACTGCGTGTGTATATGCACATGAGGAGGTGCAGGATAGCATGGCACCGCCCTCAATAAATGAAAACGCCGCCAGTTTGCACAAAATACAACAGAAGGCAGCAAACTGCACAGGTATGTATTTCTACATAGAAGATATTGAGGAAGACGCAGTATTTATGTATCGTCTATCTTCGGCAGAGGTGAAAATCATTCAGGAGTTAATTGCAGGCATGAGCCCCTGCACGACCAATATGGAGATAGACATAGACCCGACCAGGTACATAAGCCTCTGTTTTGAAAATACGGGGGAAAAAATTATTACCTCGCTGGATGAATTGGATGTTGTACCCATAAGCGAAGCTGCGGCAGATGGCAGTTATCCGCTCGGGCGCTTCGTGTTAACGGATAGTGCTTATGCTCGATGGAAAAGCATTATTAAACACGCATTGAAACACAAAACATTAATCTCAAAAGGCGTGTTCAGATGACCGAAACAAAAATGCCGGAAACGCGCAACAAAATGCCCGTCGCAAGCGCCTATTTATTAGAAAAAGCGAACTTTAGATTCTTGATATTAATTGACTTTAGAGATTCAAGCTTATAGAATACATCCATGAGCGAAACTGCCATTCAGAGCTATTTGCACAGTCTGTTGCGATGCCCTATTGAAGATCTGCCCGCATACGTGAAGGCAGAAGTTCCGGCAGAGGTGCAGAGATGGCTGGCTGCAAGCGCTGAGCGAGAGCAAGATTTTGACCTGTTAATGGCAGCGGCTCGACAGGAACCATTCATCACGAAACATGCATACGGCAGGGATATTAATCATGTATTGAAGTGCTTCGGCGCGGATGATGATTATGGGTGGAAAGAGCTTATGGGCTGTGTAGAAGCCGTAGGGATTGCCATAGATTCAAAGGATAAGGAACTCGAACGGCTTGGAATGGCCATTGTGCGGCTATTGCTGGAAGCCGGGGATTCTCCCAACAATGACTATGCCATTGTTCTGGACTCCGGTCCTTTGCATTATGCTTGCCAATGCGGGTATTCGAAACTGGCCGAGCTATTATTGCGTTATGGGGCAGACCCCAATATGGAAGACTCAGACATGTGGACACCTCTGCATTTTGCCGCACACAACAACCAAGCGGACTGTGCGGAGCTCCTTATCAAACACGGTGCCATTATTGATGCACCCGACTGCGCCGGGTGGACTCCCCTCCGCTGGGCTATCATCGGTAAAC
>JAFYUT010000039.1 GCA_017549485.1 Akkermansia sp. | reverse complement strand
GCCTGTGTTGCGTGTGTCCGGTGCAGATATGGTGAACGGTACGCCTATATATGATATCAAACCCTATGTGCCGTATGCCGATATTGTTGAGGATGCCACCGGTGGTTTTACTGAGACACCCAGGCAACTTCTGACGGTGCAAGTGGCGTGTGCCATGCCCGCCAAGGCCACGGTAGAGTGGCAGGCTGCCATGCAAGAGGTGTTGGCTCAGGACCCTCGCCCCGCCTATCAGCATGACCCCGAGCGCCTTTACCATGTTGTTTTGCTGCCGTACGAAGTCAGTTTCCGGGTGCAGGAGCATGTGGCTGTTGTTACCTCTATCGTTCGCGCCAAATGAAAGCATTGCAAGCAGCTTTTGAGCGTAATTTGGCCGAGGGGCTGGAGCAGGGGGGCTCCGTATCCGTATGGCAGGACGGGCAAGAAGTGTGCACGCTGTGTGGTGGTTGTGCCCGCCCGGATTCGCTTTGGCAGGTGAATACCCTTGTTCCTATTTATTCAGCAACTAAAGCTGCTGCCGCTGCATGTTTGTTGCAGGCCTTGTATGATTGTTGCCGAGGCCCGGAGCTGGAGATAGGTGATTTGTGGCCGCGTTTTCCGTTGCCTCACTGTACCATAGGGCAATTGCTGTCCCACCAATGCGGTTTGGCAGCTTTGGCAGAGCCTGCGCCGTTGGAGGATTTGGAGCAATGCCGAGCCGTGATTGAGCATAATATCCCCCTGTGGGAGCCACCCTTGCATGGCTACCACCCGCAAACTTTCGGCCCCATGGTAGATATTCTGATGCTTGAGCTGACGGGTGGGCGTGTGTCTGACTATTGGGAAGAGCACGTGAGACGCCCCCTTGGGCTGGAGTTTTACATAGGCCACCTGCCGCAAGAGCTATACCCGCAGGTGGCTTATTTGCGCACAGCCCGCATGCTCGGCAGTATGCCACGCACGCCGTTTTACAGGGCGTATTTTGACGCATCCACTGCAGTGCATCGGGCCTTTAACAGTATCAAGGGATATAACTCTGCACGAGAGATGAATACCCCTGCTGCATGGCAAAGCGGTTCTCCTGCCAAGGGGGGCGTGGCTTCTGCCCGCGGGTTGGCTATGTTTTACCAAGCTCTGCTGGGGGCGTTTCCGTACCGCCCGTTTGCCCCCGAGGTTGTAGAGTGGATGCGCACCCCGCAATGCAGTGGGCAAGACCTTACACTGCTGCAAGACACCTCTTTTACTTGCGGGGCCATGTGTGAGCCTGCGGCGTTTTTCCCGGGTGGCGGGTTCGGGCATGCCGGGGCGGGGGGCTCCCACGGTTTTTGTGTTCCCGATACGGGCTTGTCCTTTGCGTATGTAATGTGTGGTATGGAGTTAGGGAATCTTCCGGGGCTCAGAGTTCAGCGTCTGTTACAAGCGTTGTAATCCCCGGATTTGTCACCTATGACGGCCAAAAAGGTTGCAAAATATGCAGCATGCAGGTAGAATCTTCCCCAGAGTTATTCTGACTATGACGATGAAACGTTTTATACCGGTTTTGCTTACGTTTGTGCTGGCTGCATGTTCTACTCAGCAGCAGAAAGAAGATACCCCTGTTACGCCTCCTCCTTCCCAGCAGCAACCTGTGCCCGGTACGTCATCTCCTGTAGTTAAACCAGTTGAGACGACTAAGCCGTTCAAACCCGTGGCTCCCGGCATACGCGTGTCCTCTGTCAGTGTGCCCAGCAAATATGTAGCCATTACTTTTGATGATGGCCCAAGCTCTTCTCTGACACCGCAGGTGTTGGATATTCTGAAACGTCACGGTGCGAGCGCTACTTTCTTTGTGTTGGGCGATAACGCCTCCCGCAATCCTTCCATTTTGGCTCGAGCCGTTGCCGAGGGACATGAGATTGGTAATCATACCTATTCTCACATCAAAATGAGCGGTAACACGCAAGAGACGGTTTGCTCAGAAATTGAGCGCACCTCTGCCGTAATTACCTCTGCCACCGGTGTGCGCCCCCGTGTAATGCGCCCGCCCTACGGTGCAACGAACGCTGATTTGGTGAATCTGATGTTCAACAAATACGGTATGCGCAGTATTCTGTGGAATGTTGATACGAATGACTGGCGCCACCCCGGGGTAAGTGTTGTGGTAAAGCGTGCCGTTGGTGGGGCAAAGCCCGGCTCTATCATTTTGCTGCATGATATTCATTCCTCTACGCTTGCTGCGGTAGAAGGAATTGTGACCGGCTTGCAGGCCCGTGGTTTTAAATTGGTGACGGTTTCTCAGCTCATTGCCATGGGGCAGAATGCCGCCGCAGCCGCGCAACAACCTGCACCGGCTGCAGAGGCCGCTGTTGAGCCTGTTGCACCTGCGATAGAGCAGGCTGCTACCGGTGCTGCTTCATTGAGCGGTGCTGCCATGTAAACCTTTTGCAGACGTATATGAAAAAATCAACTGTCGGTAGTGTGTATTTGGTGGGTGCCGGCCCGGGAGACCCCGAGTTGATGACACTCAAAGGCCGCGCTTTGCTTGAAAAGGCAGACTGTGTTGTGTATGACGCCTTGGTCAACCCTGCCATTTTGTCATGGGTCTCGGATGCTTGCAAACAAATATACGTGGGTAAGCGTGCGGATAACCATGCTATGCCTCAGGAAAAAATCAATGAGTTGTTGGTTCGTTCGGCTTCCGAGTATCGGCACGTGGTGCGCTTGAAAGGGGGCGACCCTTACATTTTCGGACGCGGTGCAGAAGAAGCTGCGGCCCTCCATGCAGCCGGTGTTCCTTTTGAAGTCGTGCCGGGTATCAGCTCTGCCATTGCCGGCCCGGCCTACGCAGGTATTCCCGTGACGCACCGTGCGCATTGTACACAATTTACGGTGTTTACGGGGCATGAAGATCCTACAAAAGAAAAATCTACCTTAGACATCAAGGGGATAGCCGCCGCCAATGGTACCAAAGTGATGTTGATGGGGATGAGCCGTTTGCGTCACACGCTTGAGTCTTTGATTGCCGCCGGACAAAAGGCAGATGAGCCAGCCGCTGCCATTCAATGGGCAGCCACGGCTCGCCAGCGCAGTGTGCGGGCAACTGTTGCTACGCTGGCAGATGCTGTAGAAGCTGCCGGATTAGGCGCCCCCGCCGTTGTAGTCATCGGCGATGTTGTGTCTTGTGCCCCGGAGCTGGATTGGTACTCCCGTATGCCGCTGTTCGGCAAGCGTGTGGTGGTTACTCGCACCCGTGAGCAGGCCAGTGATTTGTCTACCGGGCTTAAGGCTCTGGGGGCAGATGTTATGGAGCTGCCTACCATTCGCATTGTTCCCCCGACCGACCGTAAGGATTTTGCCGCGGCCGTGGTAGATTGTCCTCGGTATGATTGGTTGGTGTTCTCCAGCCCCAATGGCGTGCGCAAGTTTTTTGAGGCGTTCTATGCCGTGTATGAGGACATACGAGAGATTGGGGGTGCACGCATTGCTGCCGTAGGCCCCGGTACCGCAGCCGAACTGAAAAAACACGGCCTGATGGTGGATATTATGCCGCAAAAGGCTGTGGCTGAGGAGTTGGTGGCAGAGTTTGACCGCAAGGGTGATGAATTCGGCGGTGTGGCTAATGTTACCATGCTTTGGGTGCACAGTGAGAAGGGGAGAGATGTTGTATACAAAGAATTGATGAAGCGCCAAGCCATCGTTGATGAGTGTATTGCATACAACACTGTGCCCGAAACGCAAGACCCTACCGGTGCCAAAGCTCGGTTAGAGTCAGAAGGGGCAGATGTCATTACGTTCACCAGCTCCAGCACGGTGCGCAATTTCATGGCTATGGGAATTCCCTTGCCGCAAGGCTGTAAGGTGGCCTCCATCGGCCCGGTAACAACAGCAACCCTCAGAGAGTTCGGCATAGAGCCTCATATTGTGTGTGAAACTCACAATATTCCTGCTCTTACAGAAGCGATTGCAACATATTTCAGTAAGTGATGCCTACCGATAACAGTCGAGCAGCTTTGCAGATGTGCTGTCTGGGGCTTAATCACCGTACCTCCCCATTGGCGGTGCGTGAGAAATTTGCCGTGGCAAAACGCAATTTGCAACAAAGTAATCAGGCTATAGCCGCGTTGCCGACTGTCAGTGAATGTGTATTGCTTTCCACCTGTAACCGTACCGAGCTCTATTATTGGAGCCCGGATTCCACGGTGGCTCATGCAGAGATTATGAGCTATTTCTTGGGGGCAATGCCCGAGCCGGAGAAAAAACGCATATCTGCTTGTTTTTACAGTTATGAGGGAGAGGCGGCCTTGCGCCACCTCGCGTGCGTTGCTTCCGGTTTGGACTCAATGGTCATCGGCGAAACCGAGATTTTCGGGCAGCTTAAAGATGCGTACCGCGAGGCTCAAGCTGCCGGCTCTACCGCTACCTATTCCAACCGCACGTTTCAGCGTATCTTTTCCATCGGTAAAAAGGTGCGTACCGAAACGCGTATCACAAGCGGGCCTACCTCCGTGGGGGCCGCTGCCGTACAACTTGCCGGTGATTCTTTGGGTGGTTTAGAGGGGGTAAATGTGCTGATTGTCGGGGCTGGTGATATCGCCCGCAGTACGGCTCAGAGCTTATGCTCCCGCGGTGCGAAAGGTATTTTCGTAGCCAACCGCTCTTATGACCGAGCAGTGGAGCTTGCTGAGAAAGTCGGTGGCAGTGTTATTCGTTTTTCAGAGTGGGTCCCCTATTTGGAGCAAATTGATATAGTCATTGTTTCTACGGCTTCTCCCGTGTATGTTGTCTCGCCGGAAGTTTTGTCTCATGTGCTTGCTGGGCGCAGGGGCCGCCCTCTGTTTTTGATAGACCTTTCCGTGCCACGCAATGTAAACCCCGCTTGTGGGCTTTTGTCGGGTGTGTATTTGTACGATCTTGATAAACTTCAGCAAATAGCTGAAAAATCACACCATGGGCGCTACGCCGAAATTGAACACGCCGGGGTGATTATTGATCAATGGGTAGAGGAGAACCAAGCGGACTTGATGGCACCCCGCGGAAAGGGACAGCTTTTTCCTGCGCCTAAAAAATAATAAAAGTTTTTTTGAACAAAAAACAGTTGGTCATTGTCTATTCTAATGTAGTTTGTAAAAGCGCAGTATGAGTAACAAAAAAACAAGTGGCACAGAACTCTCTGAAGATGATATTGTAAGCCTCCTATCCTCTTTGCGTCGGGAGCCGCATCCTGAAGCTAATTTTGAAGACCGATTCGTGCATGATTTCAGGGAGAGAGTGGCCCGTTATGCTGTTACGAGACCTGCCCGCAAAGTTCTGTGGGAGCATATTTTGCTGCGTTTGACCAACATCGGCAAGTTAAAGTGGGCTTGCGGTGCTACAACCTTGGGCGTTGGTGTGTTGGCTGCCGGTTTCTTTTCTTGGCCGTCGGATAATGCCGCAGAGCAAAATCGTTTGGCTCCGGCCATAGGCTCCGCAAGAGTTGTTGCCAAAGCCTCTCCCTCTGATGTACAGCCCGTTGTTGTAGAATCTTCTTTTGAGCTGGAATCTTCACAATTCCTTCTGCCCACTTGGAATATTAATGAGGTTGCTTCGGCTCAGGGGTATTCTTTTGATACCATGAGTTCATCTCGTATCGTTGCTCCTTCTACTGCGACGGTTGATAAAGCGCCCGGCGTGTTGGATAATGGCAGCTATATTATATATCCCGGTGTTGCTACGCCCGTTATGCTGACTCCGGTTCAGCACAAACAGATTACTTTGCCTGAGGAGTAAAATCTGAGGCAGCTTGGTGAAGCAGTTTATATTTTGGCGCTGAGTGTATAATACTCAGCGCCGATTTATTTGTTACGCGTTACAACGAGAGTTGGTGTAATATGTTATAAATATTATCGGGCCGAGTCGATATTCAAGCATTCTGTGCTTGATTTTGAATATGATTTCTGCTATATAATTGCACGTGGAAAAAGAATGTACGAGATGTCATAAAATGTTCCGGGCTACGTGCGATAGCCAGGATGTGTGCGCGACTTGCATTAACGATGAGTTCGGTTCCGGAGTAACGGCAACTGATTTTGGTAGGGCGGACATTCTCAAAGAACATACCGAGGCTATGCGCAGACAGCAGGCCCGAGCCACAAGGGTAGGGCGCAATTTGCGTTCATCCTCCGCGTTCAGCATGTTAGGCCGTGTGCGTTGCGCGTTGTCGCTGGTGCTCTTTTTGTTCTGTGTTTTCATGTTCCTGACGTCGGATGGTGATAAACTCACCTTCTTGAATCAGCTTCCGTATGAATATCAGCTTTCTATTTCTCTCGGTACGGCTTTGGTTTCATCGCTGTTGCTGTTGCCTTCGTTTTCTCGTCATAAGGTAGTTGTATCTGTGTTCTGTTTACTGATGTTGGCTCTTGGTGCTACCATGCCGTCTTTCTGGCATTTCCGTGTTGCCGAGACTACGGCTTATGTGCCTGAAACCGATGCTGACAATGCGGAGCCTGATGCCGCTGCTGCCAATGGCCGACTTGTTGACGATAAAGAACTTACCCTTTTCTACGATTTAAAGAAGTCCCGCCCGAGAGATGTGCATTATTGCGTATTCGTGCGTTGTGATAATTTGCAGGAAGATACGGCCCCGGGCGTTATTTCATACGGCAGAATGGAGCAATCTGTCCGCAATCTTATTCGTTCTTCTCTTTCTCGCTTGCTGTATGGGGCCGAGGTGGAAATTAACAACAGTCAAAACGGAAGCGGCGTTATTTTTACGGTCGCCAGTGTTCCCGGTGAAAAGCAGAATATTACTTCTTTGCTGAGCCGTTACGGTAACGTCTATTTCAGTGATGCAGCTGAGGGTATCTATGAGCTTTCTCTTGACCCGGAGAAAATGAAAATCGGTGAAGATGCTGATACGTCAAAGTTGTTGGACCCGATGCATCCGTCTTTTGCTGAGCTGAATATGCGAGCACTGCGTAGTTTGCGCTCTGAGGTTGTGCGCGCATCTGCAAAACGACTGGCAGATGCTAATGTTAACCGCTTGCGTAGCGATATTTGTAACCGTCTTATTTTAACGTTGAATGACCCGTGGGATACGGATTTGGATACTTACAACGTGTTGATAGAAGCTTTGGTGGTGTATGCACCCGAGGGCGATACCCGAGTCACGCCTTTGCTGTGGTCGTATTTCCAGACTAATATTCGAGCCCGTCGTCCTGTTTCCAATGAGATAGCTGTGCGTTTGGCTAAAGAGGCGCCCGATAAAATGAGTGGCCCGGTTATCAAGCTGTGGCAGATGAATCCCACGGCATGGAATGAGGTTGCCGGCGTTCTCGTTGCATCCGTAGAGCCCTATATCATTGAGCAATTACAGAAAAAGGATTTGAGCGTGAAACAGCTTACGGATTGTCTTAATTATTTGCAGCCGTATGGTACGGTTCAATCTCTCCCGGTGTTGCAACCTTATCTTGAGCACCAGGACCGCGCCATCAGTCGCAAAGTTTCCAATACCATTGATGCCATTAATGGCAGAAGCTCCTCCGCTCAATAAACGTCTAATTGTGCATTTTTCTTACTACCATGAGTCAGAATCTTATTAAATTACTACTGGGTGTATTTGCCTCCATGTTGCTCGGTTATCTGTTGCGACCGTGCTACAACATGATAGCCCCGGCACCGGTGGCCCCCATTGCTACAGAGCAGCCGACTCTTCAACCTGACGTAGTTCAAGAGCCCGAAGCCGATATCCTGAATGATGCCGATGAAAAAGTGCCCGTGGTGGTGCATACCGGTGATACGCGTGAGGAATTTGTGGCCGAAGAGCTGGATGACGAGGACGCCCTCGGTTATGACGATGAAGAGGAAGACGACGACTCCGCTTCTGATGACGGTGGAGACTGGACCGTTGCCCGCGATTCTGATTCTTTCGTGCCGGAAAAAACTCCCCCTACCGCACTCAAGCCTATTAAGGAGGCCAATGTGCAGGTAGACCCCAAAGAAGAGGTTGTACCCATTGCGTGCAACAATGCTCGTAATCGTGCCTACAAACGCCAAGCTGATAATTTGGTAGGTAAGTATGAGCGGGCTGAAAAGAAGCGTAAAAATGGTGTGGGCTATAGCGATAAAAAATATACGGCAGAGCAGTGGTCTCGTCCCGATGTGATTTACCGAGAATTGCTTACCTCTACCTTGCCTGATTTGGCTCGCCAGAAAAAACTCTGGGCTGCTTTGGAGTCTCCTGAAAAACAGCTGGATTTGGCGCGCCTCACTCTTATACGTAAAGTCGGTTATGAAGGTATAGAAAAGGTGACCCAAATGAAGATGGGTATCCCCATGCTGGTTGCTCTTACTTCTGACTTGGATTGGATGCAGGGGCTGTTGTACTCCGGCCCCACTGATAAGCTGGGTAAAGCATTGTGCTATCTAGCAGTTATATATGAAAAATATGTAGAGCAGATGTCTACTCCGCATGCTCGCCGTATTGCTACGACCACGGCATTGGAGTTTGCTCGTGAGGGGTGGTCCGAGCAGGATATGCTGGCTCGCTTTGAATACTATTATAAGAGTTTCGAAGAAGGGAAGCTGAATGTTGTTTTCAACACGCTTCGTTATTGGGAGACCCGTATCGTAACCGGCTGTAAGGACCCGAGCGGGTGGGGAAGTGTGCGCTCGCTGACTTGGCAGCGTGATAATGTACGCCTGCCTGCCGAGGGCTATCTCGGTGCTTGCAATCAACTTGTGTACCGCTTGCGCAACGTGGCAGGTGACTCCGTGTTCTCTCCCGATTATTTGGCCCCCATTTTGGAGCATACCAATCATACAACGGCGTGGGCTCACCGAGAAATCGGTGGTGTGTGTGGTGCTTGCTCTCATTACGGTGCATTCGGTGCTTTGGCCTCCGGTATACCGGCCATGACCATGGGTGAGCCCGGTCACTGCGCATACACCGTGCGCGTGGGTAATGAGTGGAAAATGAGCTATACCATTTATTGGCAGCACTCCATGCACAAAACGTTCTTCGGTTTGTATGATTGGGATTTCTTGATTCTGACGCAGGATTTTTATTCCGATTATCATCGTCAATTGGTGTCGGACCAATTGCTTGCAGCGGCAGAGTTGCTGGCGTCTCGTAAGATGACAAAGTCTGCTTTTAACTGTTACGATGCCGCCATTGCTGCACAACCGCTTAATTGGTTTGCATTGAAATCGTATGCGGCTTACCTAAAACAAAAAGACCCGGAGAACAAGGATCGCTGGAAAGAGCTGCATGATAAGGTGGTTAACAATATGGCTGTTAAGTTCCACAATGCTGCCGCTATCTTCATCAGTAACTATGTGTACCCGCACTTGTTGCCCATGGTGCCTGAGCGCAACTTACGTAACAAAATGTATGCAGCTTTCTTCAAAAAATGCAATACTTTCGGTACGAACCGTTGGGATATTTCTCCTCTGCTGACCGCTCAGATTGAGGGATGCGCGGATTATAAGGAGAAATTAGCCTATTTGAAAGATTCGCTCAGAACCCTTATGAGCAAGCCTGATTATGCGGGTGCAGTGCTGACTTGGGGCTTAGACTACATCAGCAAGATTCCCAAAGGCGACCAAGATGCCGTTAAGTTCCATAAATCATTCAGTGATTTGATTGTGCGAGCCATGGGCAGAACTAAGGCCAACAAAAAGAATGCAGATGCTGTGTGGTCTGCTTTGAGCGAGGCTATTTATGCAGCCTCCACCAACAATGATGCACTTACCTTCCAAGCTATCGGTAAATTGGCCTACCGCAAGTGCCGCAAAAACTTCCCCAAGCAGAAGTTGAAGTTCCGCACATTCCCGGGACGCGTTGTTTCTGCCAAAGGGCTGATTCGCACTGCAACAACTCTGTCTCCCGGGCAGATGTCTCAGTGCTGCCTGCATTGGGCTGTTTTGCAGAAACACGGTGGTAGTATTCCGGCTAAGTTTGAAGGAACATCGGGTATGACTGTCACCTTGGAGTCTCCCAGTCAAATTAACGGCGTGGTCTGCGTCTTTAATGAACAGGTGAAAAATGACCGCGACTTTAAGCTCGAAATCTCAGCCGATGGTCAAAATTGGGAGCCTACGGATGCGGTGCCGGTCATCAGCGGCAACATGGTTCGTGTAGATGTTCGTAAGGAAAAGCTGACTTCCGGACACGTTCGCTTGCTGCGAGATGGTGATAAATGGGAGTCTACCGTATTGGGGTTCTATGTATATGGCCGCCCCGCCAAAGCTTCTAAATAAAATCGTTTCACATAACAATGAAAAATCTTTTAATTATACTGGTATGTTTGATAACGCTGCTTCCCGTGCATGCGGTGACTGCACGCAGTTATGATGATGCGTTGAGCAAAGCGGGTGGCCGCAAACCTGTTGTTCTTTTTTGCTACGGGGCTAACTATGATAAGGTGAGCGAGCAAACGTATGAGACCTTCATTCGCAAACGCGGTATTATGAATGCCGTCCGTTCGGCTGTTTTCTTAGAGGTGCCCGTGTATCAAATGCCCAATGAAAAAGAGCAGAAAGCGTGGCAAAAGGTTATGGGTAAACATTCTTTACCGGACGGTATATGGAGTTATCCTTGTCTGGCCGTGTTGGATGGCTCCGGCTCATTGCGTGGTGTTGTTCAAGGGGCAGAGCAAATGAAAGACCCTGATACAGCAGCTGCGGCCCTCGGTGAATTGCTTGCTGCATTTGATGACCAAGAAGATCTAATCAAAAAAGCAGTGAAGTCCTCCGGCAACAAACGCTTATCGTTATTGGCTCAGGCCGCGGATGTGCAGGCGTTTTTACCTTCGTCCTTTGCCGGTGGCACGCCTTTTGACTCCATTACCGTTGTGGAGGCCCTGCAGCCCATGACTCATGAGGAGGCTAACAACTATGTGCGCCAGCTGATTACTTCCGGTTATTACAGCCGACGCCAGCGCCAGGAAATTATGGCCGCTTATGCCGGGCATTTGCGTCGTAATGGGGCATCCGCTAACCGCCTGCGCGCCGTTTACACCGAAATGCGTAATATTGATCCTACCTCTATTTACGGTGCTTATGCAGAGGGTGCCATTAATCTTTGGGTGCGTCCCAAGGAGGAAAATCCGGCACTGGATACCCCGTATAAAACATTGGCCCAACGCCAAGCCGAAGAGAAAGCCAAAAAGGGTGGTAGTTCAACACCCTCCGGCACGCCGGATGATGAGGGGTGGACCCCCATGGGTAGCTCCAAAAAAGGCGGCGTCACCGGTACACCGGACGATAAGGGGTGGACCCCTATGGGCAGCTCCAAATAGCGGCAACGTTTGTGCCACGAAAAAGACTTGAATATAGAGGCGCAACAGTGTACACTGTTGCGCCTTAATTTCTATTATGATGACCGGTTTGTTAATATTTGTCCTGAGTGCTTTGTTATTGATTGGTGGCTACATGTTATATGGGCGTTTGGCTGAAAAAGTGTACGGATTTGACTGTAACATGACCATGCCTTGTGAAAAATTGGCCGATGGTGTAGATTACGTGGCCATGCCGACATGGCGCGTGTTTATGATTCAATTGCTCAATATTGCCGGGCTGGGCCCCGTATTCGGTGCTTTGGCCGGCTGTCTGTTTGGGCCGGTGTGTTTATTGTGGATTGTTTTGGGGTGTATATTAGCCGGTGCTGTGCACGATTTGATGGCGGCAATGGCCTCTGCTGAGCGAGGGGGAGAGAACTTATCAGAGTTTATCGGTTCTCAGTTGGGGAAGGTTGCGTTATATGTACTGCGTGGACTCTGTATTTTGCTGATGCTCTTAGTAGGCGTTGTCTTTACCTCCGGGCCTGCAGGTATTTTGCACAGCATGGTAGATTCTATATCAATTGTATGGTGGTGTGCTCTTATTTTAGTATATTACTTTTTGGCTACCATTTTACCTATTGATGTCATTATTGGTAAAATATACCCTGTATTCGGGTTGTTATTCCTTTTCATGGCTGTTGGCGTATCTGTTGCTTTGCCGTTAAGCGGGTATGAAATTATGCCGAATACGAATTTCTTGAAAAATGTGCACCCCGGCGGGCTGTCTGTGTGGCCTATGCTTTTTGTAACCATCGCCTGTGGTGCTATCTCGGGATTTCATGCTACGCAAAGCCCCATGATGGTACGTTGTATCAATTCTGCCAAACGCGTGCGCCCCGTTTTTTACGGTGCTATGGTGACTGAAGGCCTCGTGGCTTTGGTGTGGGCTGTTGTGGGGATGTCCTTCCGCGATGTTATAGGTGCGGAAACGCTGCTCAAACCAGCTGTTGCAGTGAATCAGATTTGTTCTATTCTCTTGGGGCCGACCGGGGCATTGGTAGCAGTATTAGGTGTTGTGATTTTGCCTATTACAAGTGGTGATACAGCCATGCGTTGCTGCCGTTTGATGTTGGCAGATGTTATACACGTGCCCCAAAGCTCGGCTCGCAACCGTCTTCTGCTTGCACTGCCGTTATTTGCGTTGGTTATCGTTATCGCTAATCTGGATTTCAGCGTGATATGGCGGTATTTCGGTTGGGCCAATCAGGCACTGTCCTGCTTTACCCTGTGGGGGCTGTCTGTGTTGCTTAAGCGTAAGGGGCGTTTCCATTGGATGGTCAGCTTGCCCGCTTTTTTCATGACAAATGTGTGTATCAGCTTCCTGCTTTGCTCGCCGGATTGCCTCATCGGCATCTCTGTCGGCATCTCAACACTTGTTGCTTTGGTGATTTCTTCTGCTCTTTTTGTCTGCTTTTTGTGCAGATGCAGGCGCTCAGAGTGAAAGTTGGCTCACTAATCGGCCGTAGATGCCGCCGTATACGCATTTGTACCTTGAAACCGCCACGGTTTTCTGCTATCATGTCCACATAAAAGATGGACAATCTTGATGAATATCAGACCCGCCGAAAAGCGGCAGAAGCGCGTCGTCGTAAGCTCAGCGATGACCGCAAGGCTAATCCTGTGCGCAAAGGTAGTTGGTGGAAGCGTTTTTTGATTCGGACTTCCATTATTTGTGCCATTCTTATGGTATCTGCTGCGGTGTGTGGTTATGCGGGATTCAAGATTTTTACCTCCAAGTATGAAAAGTGGGCAGAGAAGTTTAATCTTGAAGATATCAACAATCTGGACCACCCTTGCATTATATACGACCGCAATGGTAAGGAAATCGGGCGTATCTATGACGAGAACCGCAGTTATGTTACATACGACAAAATTGCGCCCAGTATGATAGATGCGCTCGTGGCTCAAGAGGATAAGACCTTCTGGACACACGGGGGCTATGACCCTGTGGGTATTATGCGCGCTGCCAAAGAAGCCCTTGCCGCTGGTGGTGCCGCCAACCAAGGTGCCTCCACCATTACCCAGCAGTTGGCTCGCAATGCGTATGATTTGGAGCTCCGTGTGCGGGCTATGGGAGGTAGCCGTTACGAGCGTAAAATGGTCGAAATATTCCTCGCTATGCGCATTGAGGAAAAATACTCCAAGCGGCAGATTATGGAGTTTTACCTGAACCGCATTTACTTCGGGTGCGGGTATTACGGTATTCGCTCCGCCTCCTTGGGGTATTTCGGCAAAGAACCGGCTGATTTAACGGTGCGTGAGGCTGCCAGTATTGCGGCCCTTATCAAAAACCCGGAGAATTATAATCCGATTCGCAATCATGCGTTGAACAAAAAGTGGCGCAATGATGTGATAGACCGCATGCAGCGTTTGGATTACCTTACCTTGGAGGAGGCGGAGAGGCTTAAACGTACAGAACTGGTTATCAATCCTCAACCTATTCGTCGCCAGACTTCACACCTCCACTCTCTTATTCAGCAGCAGGCTGTCAGCATTTTTAAAGACCCGGCCAGAGGTGATGAAATCATTAAGAGTGCGGGTATTAAAATTTACACCACCATTGATAAAGATATGCAAGATGCCGCAGTGGCATCTCTCGACAAAAAACTCAAGGAAATTGAGGCTCGCTCAGATTATTCGCACAAGCGTTTTTCCGACCCTGTACCACAGGGCCAACCTGTTGTGCACAATTATTTAGATGGTGCCATATATGCCTTGGAGAACAAAACGGGTGCCACTCTTGTTTATGTGGCCGGCCGTAGTTTTGAGCGTGCAAACTATGATTTCATTGAATCCGGGCGGCGCCCGGTGGGTACGGCTCTGTTGCCGTTCTTGTACATGTGTGCTTTTGACAATGGCTACACCCCGTGTTCCCGTTTGGTAGATGATGCTCTTGATAATCGTCTTGCCGGTATTGGCGGTACAGAAGGTATTTTGGGCGAATGGGGCTTAGAAACGGCCAAGGGACGTTACAGAGATTCTGTAACCATTCGTCAGGCATTGGCTGATTCTAAAATCTCTTCTGCTGCGCGTCTGGGAATTGCCCTGAGCTCCAATCCCAATGTAGGTTGCAAACCGTTCATCTCCACCTTGGCTAATGTGGGTATAACCCCGCCTGTGCGTAATCCGGGCAGTACAGAGGCATGCCCCCAGTATTATCCCCGCGTTTATCTCGGCACAGAGCCCATGTCGCTCAAGCAAATGGTCATGGCCTACACCGTGTTCCCCAATTGCGGTCGCCGTGCCATTCAGCCCTATATCATCACCAAGATTACCGACAGTAACGGTACTATTTTGTGGGAGCGAAAGGACAACTTGAAAGGTGAGTTGCTTGCCTCTGCCACACCTTGTTCTGCGTTCCGAATTCATTCTATCCTGAAAGATGCCATGAGCAGCGGCTCTGCCGTGCGAGTTCGCTCTTTCATGCCGGACTCCTTTAAAGGTGCCGTTAAGAGCGGAACGAACTATGACTTTGCAGATACGACGCTCTTTGCTTATGACTCATCCATCACCTGTGGTGTATGGGTAGGATTCCTCAATGAGCACACCCCCATTTACCCCACAGCTTTTGCGTCTGATATTTGTTCCCCCATTATGGGGTCAGTATTTCATGCTGCTGCGGGGCGTTATCCCAATGAGGAGATTATGCCTCCCGCAGACACGGAGGCTGTGGAGATTTGCCGTGCTTCCGGTATGCGTGCTACCGATCACTGCTACAAGAGCACTATCCGCGGTTGTAACTCCAGTTACGACATGTTGACATATCGTGAGTATTTCCCCAAGGGTGATACCTCTTTAGCATCCTGTTCCGTTCACGGTGTCGGTAGCCCTACTTTGGGTGATTTCATCGAGTTCGGGGCCGGCCACACCTCGTCTACTCGAGTATTGCCGGTTATGCCTATTTTGCCCAAAGCCCCGGCATTGAATGGTGATGACCCCTACGGCTGTATCACCACCTTGAATCCTCGTTATAAAAATGAAGAAGATATTGCTCAAGTACAAGAGCAAACCGTGGAGGAAGATACACTTACCGTTGAATCACCTGAGGAGAAAAGTGAAGAGGAACAACGGGAAGTACTTATTCCACTCACGCCGCCGAGGCCTTTGCGAGTGCCTCCTATTTTACCGCTTGATATCTGATTTTAACTCGGTTTACTGATATGTCTGCAGAAACTCTTACATTAGCAGCCACGCAAGAAAAAGCTTTCCGTATCAATATGGATAAGCGCATTTATGGTACCTTTGCCGAAATCGGTGCAGGGCAGGAAACCGCCAACTGGTTTTTCCGCTCCTCCGGTGCTGCCGGTACGGTTGCCAAAACTATCTCTGCTTATGATATGACCGTGAGTGATACCTTATACGGCCCGGTGCGCCGTTATGTATCACAAGAGCGTCTGGAGCAGATGATGGACTACGAATATACTCAACTTATTAACCGCTTAGGCGAGAAACGCGGGGCGGATACGTGCTTCTTCTCATTTTGCAACACCGTGAAATGCAAAGGGTATAAGGATAATGGCCCTTGGTCTGCGTGGATAGGTGTGCGTTTTCAGTTGCGCCCGGAGGCTCCCCCCAGTGATTTTGTGATGCACGTGCGCTTGCTGGTGCCCGATCATGATATCCAGATGCGTGTGCTCGGTATTCTCGGTGTCAACTTGCTGCATGCGATTTATTATAATCGTGAGCACATGGACGAGTTTGTCAACAGTGTGTCTGAAAATCTGGACCGCAGTATGTATGAAATTGATTTCATGCGTTTCTCCGGCAATGGCTTCAGCATGTTTGATAATCGTTTGCTGGCGCTTGAGCTTGTCCGCAATGGTATTTCCGAGGCTACTCTTTTCTGCCCGGATGGCAGCGTGATTCCTCCCGCCGATTTCTTGTACAAACGCCCCATTGTTCTGATGCGCGGTAGTTTCCTGCCCATTTGTAACATCCACATGGAGATGATGGACAGCGTGCGTGTTAAGTTTACTGAGAGCCTGACCCCCGCGCAGCAGGAAAAAGTGGTGGATATATGTGAAATATCCCTTTCCAACCTCTTGCGTGGCAATGATGTGGATTTATTGGATTTCATTGACCGTGTAGACGCCTTGGCTGCACTGGGAAAAACAGTCATGGTGACCAATATCACACACTTCCACCGTATCTCCACTCTGCTTAATCAGTATACCAATGAGCCGGTAGCCATTGCTCTTTCCATAGGCCTGCTCAATGAGCTCTTCAAAGACAAGTGGGCGGATATCCCCGGGGGTATTTTGGCCAGCATCGGCTTATGTTTTGTCAATAAAACAAAGTTCTATGTCACCCCTTGGATTAACCGTAAAACGGGAGAATATGTGACCGCCGGTACTTACATTGCCCCTGAAAAATATCAATACCTGTATAAACACCTGCTGGATAACGGTGATATTATTTCTGTGCCCTACTTTAACCAGAAGTTGCTCTTCCGCACGCCGCGTGATATCGTGCGCCTGATTAATGATGGCGACGATAGCTGGAAAGAGTATGTGCCGGAAGCCGCTTACCGCATGGCAGAACACCTTAAAACGCCTGAGAACTGATGGATTCCCCCGTATCATTTCCCATTCTTGCCACGCGCATGGGCAAGAACCCGCTTATTTACCTTGATAATGCCGCTACGACGCAGAAACCGCAGCCGGTGTTACAGGCTGAGCTTGACTATTATGAAAAGCTCAACTCCAATATTCACCGTGGTGCTCACTACCTCAGTCGTCTGGCTACCGAGGCGCATGAACAAGCTCGCACTACCGTGGCGCAGTTTTTGCACGCGGCTTCTGACCGCGAAATCGTCTTCACCGCCGGTACAACTGCCGGTATTAATCTCGTTGCTCAGGTGTTGGCCCTTTCCTCCCTATTCTCTGAGGGGGATGAAATTCTGGTGACAACAGATGCGCATCACTCCAACATAGTGCCGTGGCAAATGCTGTGCCAACGTACCGGTGCTATTCTCAAGCCCATCCCCCTCACGCCTGAGCTTACCTTTGATATGGCAGCTTACTTGGGGATGCTTTCTCCCCGTACACGCTTGGTGGCTGTTCCCTATATCTCAAATGCGTTGGGGGTAGTTAACCCGGTTCCTCAAATTATTGAGTATGCCAAACGCAATAATCCCTCTACCTTGGTATTGGTGGATGGTGCACAGAGCACAGCTCACATGTCCGTCGATGTGCAAGACTTGGGGTGTGATTTTTACGTGTTCTCCGGGCACAAAGTTTATGCGCCCACCGGTACGGGGGTGCTGTGGGGTAAAGAAGAGCTTTTAGCCACGCTGCCCCCGTGGCAAGGCGGTGGTGAGATGATTAAAGAAGTCTCCTTCACCTCAACCACATATAATGACCTTCCGTTCAAATATGAGGCCGGTACACCCAACATTTGCGGTAACATAGTGCTGGCTGCAGCTCTGCGTTATGTGACAGAGCAGGGGATTGCTGCCATTGACGCTCACGAGCAAGCTCTCACCCGCCGTATGTACGAAGGCTTGCAAGCCATTGGCGGTATCAATATCCTCGGCCCCGCTGAAAATCGTGGCGCTCTTATATCCATCGTGGTTCCCGGTGTACACCACTATGACCTCGGTACCCTGTTAGACCAAATGGGTATTGCCGTGCGTACCGGTCACCATTGCTGCCAACCTCTCATGCAGTATCTCGGTATCACCGGTACTACTCGTTACTCCTTTGCCCTTTACAACACGGAATCTGAGGTAGACCGAGCCCTCGCATGCACCGAGCGTGCGCTCAACATGCTGCGCTGATATTGGCGTTAACTTTCCTCTCTCTATGATTAACCAAGTTCTTTTAAATAAATGGGTTTCTACTTATCGTTCGGTTTATGAGTCTGAGCGTAAGCCTGGGGTAGACATGACTATTCAGTCTGCTGCCGCATTTCAGCAAGCATGGAATGAGTGGGGCTCGGTTCCTGCCGATATCTCTCTTTTGTATGCATGTATAGATGCCATCAAAAGTGCGGGCGATGTGTTCTGCGGGATTTACAATCATACCCATGTTTTCGGCGGTAAAAGAGGTAAGCATAATTATGGCATGTTAGGTCTCATGGCAGCGGATTTGCCTGGTGAGCAGCCCGGCACCGGAGCCCTCTGTGTTTACGATATGTTTAATGCCTTGTATGCGGAGGGCGAAATCCATAACCGCTATAATAATTTTGCGGCTATTGCTGAAGATAGAGTTGATAAGTTCAGAACGCTCGGAAGGTTACAGCCAACATCGGGGCATTTACAGTCAATTCATCCCGCATCTGTGTATTGCTGGTTAAAAGACCCTGCTCGTTATTATTATTTCTTTACAAACGACTATGTAAAATTATGCGCTGCCGCTATTGGTGCTTCTGAAGTAGGCGGCAGAAAAGCCTTTTTCTTGGAAAATGCTTATGCCTTTATGGCTGAACTTAGCGAAGCGTTTCTCAAAGAGTGGGGGGAATCCGTGAATAAGATTGAATTGTCGGCTCTTGTCAGTGATTTTGTTACATTTGTAGCTGTTTCTGAACGTCAGGTAAAAAACTCACCGCAGCATTCTCAGTGCTGGCTGTTGGTAGCTAAACCTTCACATTGGTCGTTTGCCTCATTGGCAGAGGGGGAAGAGGTATCATATTCTCTCTACAATGAGGATGGCAATAAACGCCAGATATTCAAGAATTTTACAGATGCTCGAGTAGGGGATAAAGTAGCTTGTTATGAATCCTCTCCGGTATCCTCCTTGGTGGCTTTGGCTGAAGTATCCGAAGAGCAAAACGGAGAGTGTATTCGCTTTCGGAAAATCAAAAATATAGCAGAGCCTGTACCTCTTCAGACTCTTAAAAATCATCCCCTTGTGGGAGAGCGATTCAGCCATATGCAAGGTAGTTTGTTTGATATGACTCACGAGCAATATGATACGATTGTTCGCATGGCTGATCAAACGGTTCGTTGGCATGCCAAACGTAATCGTATCAAGTTCGGTGCGCCCGGTACCGGTAAGAGTCACCAATTGAATAGGGATGCCTTGACTTATTTTGATGAAGCTCACATGGAGCGTGTGACATTCCACCCGGAGTACACTTCGTTTGATTTTGTCGGTTCTTATATGCCGACTGTTCAAAACCGGGGAACCTCAGATGAGCGTATCAGTTATGGTTATGTGCCCGGCCCGTTCGCCAGAGTTCTCAAACAAGCTTTAAAGAACCCTGACACGCCTTATCTGCTGCTGATTGAGGAAATCAACCGTGCTAATGCGGCCTCTGTTTTTGCGGATATTTTTCAGCTGTTGGATAGAGCAGAAAACGGGGCAAGTACCTATTTTATTACACCGTCACCTCATTTAGCTGATTATTTGGGTATGGCGGAGCATGCGCCGCTGCGGTTACCTCACAATTTGTATATATGGGCAACCATGAACAGCGCGGACCAAGGAGTATTCCCCATGGATACTGCATTTAAGCGCCGCTGGAATTTTGAGTATTGCGGAATTGATGATGCGCAAAACGAGCTGCGTAGTATCGGAAATTATGCCCATGATTGGGACAGATTGCGCTGCCATGTCAATAAGTTATTGCAACATGCCGGTGTAAATGAGGATAAGCAAATGGGGCCGTTCTTCCTTTCTGCATCCGAGTTGAAAGATGAAGAATCCTTTATTGAGGCCATTAAGAGCAAGGTTATCATGTATTTGTTTGAAGATGCTGCTCGCCACAAACGTGGTGCTGTGTTCAAGAACGCACGGGCTCGTTATTCCGAGTTGTGTGGTTTCATGGGTGCAGATATAGATGAACTGATAGATGAGTTATTTCTTGATCCTACCGAGTCATAAATGAGCGGAACTCCGGCAGCCATCAAGGTTCGTTCTCTCGCTTGGGTGAGAGAACGTGTAGCCTATTCGGCTGAGACTGTCTGTGAGTTATTCGGCGTACCGTTTTCTGAAAAGACAACATTAATTGCGGATTTACTCAACAAACGAATCATCGGCAGACGAGGAGTGGAGGATACCGCTGTGGGGGAAGAGGCGGAGCCTTTGGAGGGGTATATTATCGGTGCTGATTATTATTTCTGTTTTGTCGGTATCTATTGTCGGGAACAATACATGGTATGTATCTTGCCGAAATATGCAAATGCCGAATCTTTTCGAATCCCGGAGCAGGGAGATTTTAACCGACCGTGGCCGGCCTCTCGGCGTGCTTTGTTTTCGCGAGTCCTGAAAGCCATCCAGCGCTATAAACATTCTCAGCACCGTGAATTACCGGAATGGCAGCAGGAGGCAGCGGATTCAAATCAGCTGTCGTTAATGGTAACACTTTTATGTGATTATGTGGAAAACGGCGTGTACCGAGACGTACGTAAGGTGGATGCTTTGAATGAACGAGGCAGAGTTCTCTGGCATGCTTCGATTCATAAAACGAGTGCCGTGTTACAGCAAGGTACCCCGGTTTATCCCGATGTTGTAACGCGTAGGACAAAGTTTGAGCATCAGCACCCTATTACACTCCTTCATAAGCGTGTTGTAGCAAGCTGTTTTCGTTGTTTACACGATTTAGGGGTGATAGACTTGTTTGGCTTGCCGGAGCTTGATGGTGAAGAGTCTGTTTTTGCATATCAAACAGACGACCTTGCGTATATGCTGTATTTGGTGGAGTCTGAGCTGAATGTACAATTCGATTCGCGGCGCAGATACATTCTGATGTTGCTGCGAGAGTATTTGCTGAAACAGTCTGCCGCCAATGCTGATGCGTGTACCGAATACGCGTTTGGGTGTTCTTCTTTTAACCTTTTGTGGGAAGATGCCTGCCGTTGCGTTTTCGGGTATGATTATTCTAGACTTTGGGCCATACGTCCCCCGGAATGGAAATTTACAAACAGAATAGCTTCTGCCGGCAAAAGTCTTGAACCGGATGTCATTATTCGAGATGAATCGGCAACCTACGTTTTGGATGCCAAGTATTACCTGCCTATTGACTCCGGCAGTGGTATGCCGACCGGTTTGCCGGGGATTGCCTCTGTAACCAAGCAGTTTTTGTACCAGAAAGCTTTGTTAAATCCCAAGGCTGTAGAAATAAAAAAGGGGCATATATCTCCCCCGATATATAATGCATTTGTGATGCCTTTGGCGCAATGCTCAGAGCCTGGCGGTAAATGTGTTGCGTATTATGCTACAGTTACGATGCCGCTTTTCGATGAATTGAAAATCATCGTTCTTTGTGTTTCGCCTGATAGGTTGTTTTCTTGTTATACCGAGTATTCAGATACGCAATATCTTCGGGATGCCGTGTTAACGTGTATACGGGGGCAGTCTGAGGCCTCTGTGTAATCATATCACAATGGAGTCGGTTCCTTTGCTTTTACCCCTATTGGGGGTGCTTGCAATCCATGCTTTATTATGCCACGCTAAAGTGAAAATTTTGCTTGACTTTCAAGGTGGGAGGAGTAGAATTCTGCGCGCTTCATGGGTGCAATTAAGGCACCTTGAACATAGACGAATTATTCAGCAAGCATACTATTATGAACAGTTACCGTACTCATGCGTGTGATGAGCTCCGCCTTAGTGATGCCGGCAAGCAAGTAACGCTTTGCGGCTGGGTGGATACCGTTCGCGACCATGGTGGTGTGATTTTCATCGACCTCCGTGACCGCGCAGGAAAAACTCAGGTTGTTTTCCATCCTGAGAATAATGCCGAGCTTGCTAATAATGCGGAGAATCTTCGTGTAGAATCTGTGATACAGGTTTCCGGTACGGTAGTAGCTCGTCTTAAGACGGATGAGGTAGATGCCACCAACCCTGATTTGGCGACCGGTGAGATTGAGGTGGATGCCTCTGCCATGACCGTGTTGAACCGCGCTGCCGTGCTGCCGTTCCAGCTGGATCGCAATGTGGCCAACGAAGATTTGCGACTCAAGTACCGTTTCTTGGATTTACGCCGTACCGAGATGCAGCGCAACATGATTCTGCGCCACCGAATCACCAAGACCATGCGCGACTACTTGGACGAGCAGGGCTTCTTGGAGATTGAGACCCCCATCCTTTCTAAGAGCACCCCTGAGGGCGCCCGTGACTTCTTGGTGCCCAGCCGTTTGACTCCCGGTACCTTCTATGCTCTGCCTCAGGCACCGCAGCAGTACAAGCAGTTGCTGATGGTTGCCGGTATGGAGAAGTACTTCCAGGTGGCTCGTTGCTTCCGTGACGAAGACTTGCGTGCCGACCGTCAGCCTGAGTTCACTCAGATTGATATTGAAGCTTCTTTCATCACTCCCGAGGATATTTACGCATGGATTGAGAACATGCTCAAGCGTGTGTTCAAAGAATCCGTCGGGCGCGATATTGTGACGCCGTTCCCCCGCATGACCTGGAAAGATGCTATGGACCAGTACGGTTCTGATAAGCCTGAGCGTCGCTTCGAGATGAAGATTACGGAGTGCTCCGATATTTTTGCCGATAGTGAGTTCCGCGTATTCTCCGGCGCCATTGCTAACGGTGGTGTTGTGAAGGCTATCAATGCTAAGGGCTTTAACCCCTCCGTCGGTCAGGTTGATTCCCTCACGCAGACTGCGATTGAGGCCGGCGCCAAGGGCTTGGCTTACATTAAGGTGCGTGATGTCAATGACCTCAAGGAGTGGAAGAGCCCCATTACCAAGCGCCTTTCTGCCACGGAGGTAGAGGCCCTCAAGGAGCGCCTCAACATTGAGAGCGGTGACTGCATCTTCTTCGCTGCCGGTGATTGGGAGCAGAGCTGCACCATTCTCGGTCGCGTGCGTTTGGCTTGCGCCGAGTTCATGGAGTTGCTTAAGGGCAATGATGAGATTGACCTCTTCTGGGTAAACCGTTTCCCGCTGTTCGGCTGGGATGCTGAGGAGCAGCGCTTCTGCGCTATTCACCATCCGTTCACTCGCCCTGTGCCTGAGGACGTGGAGAAGGTGCTCAAGGGCGAGATTTCTACCGATATATGTGCAGAGGCTTATGATGTTATCTTTAACGGTAACGAGCTTGGCGGTGGTTCTATCCGTATTCACGAGAAAGACCTTCAAGATGCCACGTTCCGCGCCCTCGGCTTGGATGATGCCACCATTGAAGAACAGTTCGGCCACTTGCTGGCAGCGTTCTCTTTCGGTGCTCCTCCCCATGGCGGCTTAGCTCTCGGTCTTGACCGTGTTGTGATGCTTATTGGCAAGTGTGAGTCTATTCGTGAGGTGATTGCGTTCCCCAAGAACAACCGTGGCGCCGATCTTATGAGCGAGTCTCCCGCCCCGGCAGAGCCCAATCAGCTGCGCGATGTGCATATTCAGGTTAAGTTGCCTGAGAAACTGCGTCTTAAGCTTGAGGCTGAGAAAGCCGCTGCTGCAGAGCAGGCATAAAGGGCGTATTAATCATCTGTTTCAGAATGCCCGTACCGCATAATCCGGTGCGGGCATTCTTACAAATGCACGACACAGCAATGAATCCTGCTCAGCAACAAATAATAGCCAATCACTTGAGAGAAGGTGAAACGCTACTGCATGCCGCGACATGTGGGGCTGCGGCGCCCGAAGTGGTTCAACCCAAAAGTTCGTTTTGGGCGCGCTTGCTCGGTAAAAAAAGTGCCGCACCGGCAACATCCGTAGCCGTGGGCGGGGCTGATTTTTATGCCATTACGTCCAAGCGAGTTCTGTTGTTCTGCGGTTCTGCAGAGCCGAAAGAGTGGTTTTTGATGCTGGGTATGATTCAGCAATTTGTAGAGCACGATAATGGGTTAGGTGATATTGTTTTTGAATACCGACTCACCCCCAATGGGGAGCGCTTGCCCGTAGGGCTCCTTAATATTGCGACACCTCAGCAAGTTCATACCTTGCTTGGCTCTGCTATAGATGCAGCCTATAATGCCTCCCCGTGGTCGGTGTGAATAAGAGGTTGCCGAATTGTCAGTCTTTCATACAGCGCGGCATGTCAGAGTGCCGCGTTTTTTGTTGATTTCAGAGAATCAACATGCAGTCTCCGTATGAGAAAAAGCGGTAGCGCTGTTCTACTGCTTGGCGGTAGGCTTCCATAATAAGCTCTTTACCGGCAAACGCACATACCAGCATAATGAGGGTACTTTGCGGGAGGTGGAAGTTGGTGAGCAGGCCACCGACTACCTTGTAATCATAACCGGGGTAGATAAAGATGTCCGTATCTCCACTGCATGGTTGCAGGGGGCACCCGTGGCGAGTTGCCAGGGTTTCCAACACACGTACACTGGTGGTGCCTACGGCAATAACGCGGTTGGCTTTCTCTACGGCTGCCGCAGTGTCATCGGGCAGGGTAAAGCTCTCCCGGTGCATGTGGTGGTCTTCAATAAACTCCGCTTTAACAGGGCGGAACGTGCCTACACCCACGTGTAAGGTGACAAAACTGTGCGGTACGGCTGCCAGTATTTCGGGGGTAAAATGCAAGCCCGCGGTAGGAGCCGCAATAGCTCCCTCATGTTCTGCATAAACCGTTTGATAGCGCTCTTTGTCTGCCGGTTCGCTCTCGCGGTTCATGTAGTGGGGCAAAGCGAGTCTGCCGTAAACCTCAGGGTCAATGAATTTATCCCAGCGAATGTAGCGGTAGCCCTCGTCATCAATGGATTCAACCGTGCCGGTGGCATCCCCTACCTGCACGGTGCGACCCACTTTCATCTTTTTGCCGGGGCGTACCATACACTTCCATACCAGCTCTTGAGCAAGCTCGGCGCGGACGAGTTCGATAGAGCCGTCATTGCTGAAATAGCGTGCGGGCACCACTTTGGTGTTGTTGAGGACAAAGTGGTCACCCGCTTGCACATATTCAAGGATATCGCTGAAGTGGCGGTGCTCAATGAGCCCCGTGTCGCGGTGCACCACCAGCATGCGGCTCGCTGCGCGGTCCGGCAACGGGCGGTCGGCTATCAATTCTTCCGGCAGATGATAATCGAAATCGACGGTTCGCATGCGGATGGTGGTGATATGTGTCTTGATTTAAAAATCAGCAGGGAAAGATGCTGATGCGGCGCAGGACTTCCTCTTTGCCCAATACCTGCATGATAACATCAATACCCGGGCCGGCGTGTGTGCCGGTAAGAGCCATACGCAGCGGGAACATCATAGCACCCACCTTGACGCCGTTGGCTTTGGCCAGAGGTTTGATGACTTGGAATGCTGCCTCACCGCTCCATTCTTCAATACCGTTGAAAGCCTCGACAAGGTGGTTGAGCATCTCGCGGGCATTGTCTTGCAATTTGGCCATGCTCTCTTGCTCGTACTCCAACACTTGCACCCAGTTCACCCATGCGGGTACTTCGCTGAGTAGCTGTACCTTGGTTTGAACGCTGGGCAGGGCCTCACGCAGTTGTGCCGTGTCTGCCAAGCCGGCTGCCGTGCAGAACGGCATGGCAAGTTCACAGAATTGTGAGGGCTCCAACTTCATGATGTGTTGTTGATTCATCCACTTGCATTTAGTGATGTCAAACTTAGCTGCAGCTCGGTTTACATTTTCAAGGGAGAAAAGGTCAATGAGCTGCTCTTTGGTAAATACCTCTTCATCGCTCTTACTGCTCCAGCCAAGCAGAGCAATGAAGTTGATAACGGCATCCGGCAAGAAGCCCTCCTCAGGGTAATTGCCCAGCTGTGCACCTACGTCGCGCTTACTCATCTTAGAACCATCAGGGTTCTGAATCAGCGGGATATGGGCATATACGGGAGGCTCTACGCCGAATGCATCAAACAGCTGCAAGTGCTTAAAGGTGTTCATGATGTGGTCTTCGCCACGGATAACGTGAGAGATTTTCATCTCGATGTCATCTACCACATTCACTAAGTGGAAAATGTAAGAGCCATCCGTACGTTTCACCACCATGTCGGGGGTGTTGTCTTCATTGGTGTAATCTACGGAGATATCACCGCAAACAAGGTCATGCAGCGTCATGACGCCATCTCGCTTAAAGCGGAAACGCCATACGGTGCCTTCGCTGGTGCCGGGGATTTCATCTCCGTTCTTATCACGCTTGTTGGGGGCAGGGCACTCATATACACGCCCCATCTCTACCAACTTATTGAAGTAGCGGTCGTAAATATCTTTACGTTGGCTTTGGAAGTACGGCTCGCAGGGGCCACCTTTGCCTTCACCTTCATCCCAATCCAACCCCAACCAGCTCATGCCGGTAAAGATAGCCTTCATGGCGTCTTCAACGTGGCGTTCTTGGTCGGTATCTTCAATGCGAAGAATGAATGTGCCGCCCATTTTGCGGGCGAAAAGGTAATTGAACAGAGCGGTGCGTGCGCCACCGATGTGCAAATAGCCGGTGGGCGACGGTGCGAAGCGTGTACGTATAGCCGTTGACATGCGCGCCTTATACACCTAAACGCCCATTTTTGCAAGTCTAAAATGGCCCGTAACTGTCTAAACTTTCACGAAAATACGGTGCTTATAGAATAGCAGACAGAGTAACCACGCCAGCAGGAAGTAGCCCATGCCGTATGCAAAGGTGTGCCACGGTGTGGCAATGAACTCACGAATACTGCCACCTAAGAGGCGTTCTGTGAGTTGCCCGAAGGCGATAATATTCGTAAACAGATAGATGAAAAGAGCATTGCACCCGATGATTTTGAATGGCCATGCCCAACGGCGGAGTTGCCATACATCAATGATAAGATGAAATACAGCCATCAGGATAGCTCCGATGCCCCCGCTGAGTAATACGAAACACGGTGTCCAAATGTTTTTGATGCAGGGGCCGAGCAAGCCGATGATGATGGCAATGCCGCCAATCACAAGCAAAGTGAACACCCTGCGTGGTGCGCTGTAGGCCGTGCTGAAGACGCGCCCGCTCAGATAACCTCCCAACGCCAGAGCCGTGGCTGAGAGTATGCACAGCGGCCCTTCCGGGTCAATGACACCGAAGTATAATTTGCCGGGGCAAAGCATGGCATCTACCTTGGCATTGAAACAACCCATAGGCGTCATGTCTCCGCCCATGTATTGCATCAGAAAGACTGCCGTGAGAATTACTCCTGCGCTTGTTGCAATAAGCCATGTTTTACGGAGCACCAACACCAGCGTGCCGGCCATGGCCCCGCTGATACCTATAAGCCCCAATACGGAGGCGCATCGCATGGCATCTGTGTCCCATACCAACGGCCCGTTTACCAATATGCCCAGCAATACCAGCGCGAGTGCACGGTACCACATGTGTAACAGTAATTTACCCGTACCCGAGCCGGTGCTGCCACGCTTGCGCACGGAAAAGTTCAGCGATATGCCCGATAGATAGACAAAGAGGGGGAATATGAGGTCAAATACGCGTATTTGTTCCCATGGCGTATGCTCCATGTGGTAACGGATATCTTCCCAAAACGGGGTGGGACACGCACTGTAAACACCCCATAGAGCGGAGCCCAAGCCGATGATGAGGGCGGCATCCATCCCTCTCAGGGCATCCAGAGATTCCAATCGCTGATTCGAGAGAGCCATGGGTGAGAGTTACGAAATGTTGCTGCCCATAGTGAGAGCAAGCAAGAATAAGATGAGATGCAGAGAGGCCAAGCCCAGCAGCATGTTCATACGTTTGTCTGCCGGTGTGCGGGTGATTTTCAGTAAGATGAAGCCACCGCAGAGTATGGCTGCCAGCCAACAGAGATTCCAGCTGACATCCGGTAAGAAGAATGCCGTTTGTTTGAGCGTGACGTAAGGCGCAATCAGGAACGCAAGTGCCAGGCCTCGGGCGCGTTTATCTCCCAAGCGTACTGCCAGTGTGCGTTTGCCGGTGGTAGAGTCTTCTTTGCGGTCTCGTATGTTATTGATTTCAATAAGCAGGCATGAGAGTAGGCCGCATTGCACCCCCACAATAAAGGCTGCTCCATACATGAACAGGAAGAAACTGTTATATTCAAACCCTACTTGTACATATACGGTACCCATCACAGCAATAAGACCGAAGAAAAGAAGCACGAAGAGTTCTCCCAGCCCCTTATAGGCCAATGGGTACGGCCCCCCCGTGTAGCAATAGGCGCAAAGCATGCTGGGGATGCCTATGGCAATAATCGGCCAGCCTTGTGCTTGAATTAAGGGAATAGACAATGCGGCGGCGGCGGCTAAGAATGCGCACCCCGCTATTTTGACGGCTCGGGATGACATGGCCCCGCTGGCCGTAATGCGGCGCGGACCTTGTCGTTTGTCCGTATCTGCTTTTTTGTCGGAGTCCAGCGAGTCATTGAACAAGTTACAGGCTATTTGAATGCACATGGCACTCAGTAGGGTGAAAATGGCAAGGGCCCAATCGAGGTTCACTTGCTGCCATTCGGGGAGCTCTGAGGGAAGTACATGTTGGTACTTCCATACAATCATGCAGCCTGCCCATACGGCTACGATGCCTGCCGGTAGGGTTTTGGGGCGTGCTGCCAAGAATATGGATTTAATGGTATTCATTTTTTACGAGGATATTTGCGGCGTCCCCCCTGAGCTTTACGAAAGGGCTCAAAGAGGGCATCCAGCCCGCTGTTTTTGATAAGAAGTGTTTGCTCCATCAGCCGACCCAGCTTGCCTTTGGGCCATCCGCGCTGCCAAAACCAGTCCAGATACTCGGTAGGCAAGTCCATAAGCGGGCAGCCGTCCGGCGGATATTTAGCCGGCCCATACATGCCGTAGGGCATGTGCATGGCGGCAATTTCTGCCAGCATGGCGCGCAAATCGTCCGCGCTCGGTATGGCGGCGTCTTGCATTAATGTTTGATACTCCAGCTGATTTGTTCTCCTGCGTACATGGGAACCACCTGCTGACCGTAACTTCGGTAGCTGGTCGGCACGTTCATGGGGGTGTCGTGCAATGTAACGTGTTTAGCGGCGGGCGTAAGCCCGTGGATTCGGCAGGCATTGCCACTTACAAAACCCTGTAAATTATCAAGCGCGTGGTGGCGGGCGAATATCTCTGCCAATTTGGGCAGTGCCAAGGGGGCTGTAAATACGCCTGCTGCGCAACCGCATGCTTCTTTTTTGCAGCGTGGGTGAGGGGCAGAGTCGCTGCCGAACATGAGGCGCGGGTGTCCACTGACCGCGGCTTGCAGCAGCGCGTCACGATCGTGCGGTCGCTTGGCTATGGGCTTGCAGAACAAGTGGGGTTGCAGTGCTCCGCCGGCTACGTCATCCAATGTGATAATAAGGTGCTGAAGCGTGACGGTTGCACACAGATTTTCAAATTCTTCCATTAAATCAAGTGCTGCAGCCGTGGTGATGTGCTCCATGCAGATTTTAAGCTTGGGAAATTGTTGAGCCAGATGCTTATAGACTCCTAAAAACTCGGCTTCACGATCCATAACGAACCCGTGGCTTTCACCGTGAATGAGCAGGGGAATCCCCATTTCTTCCATCATTTTCAGTGTGCTTTCGGCCTCGGCAAGGTTGGCTACACCACCCTCGCTGTTGGTGGTGATGCCGGCGGGGTATAGCTTGTATCCGAAAAATCCCGGAGTTTCTTTGGCTAATGTTAATTGTTGTTCACTTTGCTTGGTGAAAAACAGCGTCATGTAGCGGGTAAAGGGCGAATCTCCCATAGCGGTAGCAATTCTTTCACCGTAAGCTACCATGGCGCCCGGGTCGGTAACGGGGGGCACAAGATTGGGCATGATGACCGCCCCGGCAAAGTCGGCTGATAACGGGGCTACCAATTTGAGCATGTCACCGTCTCTCAGGTGCAGGTGCATATCCAGCGGAGATTCCAGCGTGATTTCCATGCCTTTATTCTATCAGATAATCGTTTTTTTGCAAGCCGTAATCAATTATGAGCTTGCTTGCTGAGATAAAATGGTCTATAACAATGCTGTATGAAGAAGATTACCCAATTGATGTTGACCCTTGCAACGTTGCTGGCAGGCACCGCTGCCGCCGATTCTTTTTATGGCCCGCATGGCAACAATGTCGGCAGGGCTGAGACTGATAGTAGCGGAAACACTCGTTATTATGACCGCAGCGGTAGGTACATAGGCCGTGCTGAGAAAAACGGTAATAATGTGCGTTATTATGATAGCCGCGGTTCATACGCGGGCCGCGCCGAAACCTCCGGCAGTAATACCCGCTACTACGATAGCCGCGGTTCGTACTCCGGCCGTGCTGAACAATCCGGCAGCAATACCCGCTATTACGACAGCAAAGGCTCCTATGCCGGTCGTGCTGAACAATCCGGCAGCAATACTCGTTATTATGACCGTAAGGGCTCTTATGCCGGGTCTAAGAATCGTTGAAATCACTCTTCGTTTTCAAACTCTTGCATCTGCTCAATAAGTTTTTGTTGCGCAGATGCTTCTCTTTGGGCATATATGCGGTATGAGGGCATTTGCTCCAACTGTGTAGATGATTCTTGCGAGAAAGGAAACATGGCCTTAAGCTCTGCCATTCCATCAAATATGATACCCGGGTAGACGCATGCTAAGCGTCTGGTTTCATTGAACAGGTAAAGGCAGAAACAAGGTTGAGGGGAAGGCTGACCTAACTCCTCTGCCGATTCTTTTACTTCTTCTCCGTTTTTAACGGCTCCACACACATATACATGATTCAGCAAAATGTGTTTCAGCGTTGAAAACTCGGCTTCACTGAGTCGAATATGGTACTGTTTTTCGGCTGCTTCGTATTCTCCGGGGGCAAAGTCACACCCGCTGAGTTTGTCGGAGTATTCAAAGGCAGCGTAGGTAGCTTGGTTGATGATGGCATGGAACGCATCTCTCGCTTTTTGTGTTTCCTGCATGCTCAGTTGGTATAATTCCGGCTCAACATCAAGCTGTTGGTGGCTCATTTGGCACCCGGTGATAAAGATACTGAGCCCGAGGAAAAAAAGCATTTTGTTCATGTTCTGCATAAGACTGTTTTTATTTCGGTTTGATAGAGTTGAGGAGTAGTTGTAGTTTTGTGAGTTTGGCAAAGTGTTCGGCTCCGGAAGATTCATTGATGGCATACGAATCGTGGAGGCATATTTCGTATTTGAAAGTTTCTCCCTTTATGTTGACGGAAAAGACGATTGCAATTTTGATATACGATGAAGTGCCGGTTTCTTTTTCTTTAACCGGATGCCATTCTTCCAAATCCTCATAATTGAAAACACGGTAATAGGCTCTCTTTTTATCCATATCGTATCTCAATATGGCAAATTGACGGTTTTCCTTAGAAAGTTGCAGTATCGTAGCGCGATGCGGCTGCGTCTCATTAACCGCCTCCCATGCGCTATCTGTCCACCCCGTGACTTCTTGATTCATTTTTCTCAGAAGTTCACAAGCGTCATCAATGGTTTGTGTTCGTTTTTTATAATCCTTTATTCCGAATACAGCCAAGATGGTAACGAATATGATAAGAACGATGCTGATGAATATAAGCCATTTACCGAGTCTTTCATAATCTGAGCAGGTAATAGAAGAAATGACTCCCATCAATACTAATCCGCCTAGCAGCATGAAACACCCGGAGCATCCTTTCATGCTGATATTATACAATTTACCCGTTATTTATCAAGAGTGAATTCACAACAATTCTGCCGCGGCTTCCAGCTTTTTGACAGAGGCTCGCCCTTTGGCTGCCAATGTGGGGGCAAAGAGAGAAAGCCTGTATTCTGCAATCATGAGGCCGTAATTGAGCCAAGCCGGGGAGTTTGCGTGGTGAGTGTATTGCTCGTAAAAGGTGGGACGTATGGCCGCATGGAGGGTATCGATGCGTTCCAGCTCCCGAATGGCCGGTTGTTGGGTAATTTTTTGGAGGCGCATGATGATGCCGCGGGCAAATCGGGAGATGTCTTGCAATGTCTCAGGGGCGGCATCCGATAAGAAGAATGAGCGTGTGAGCCATTGCCAATCCCTCTGCAAGTCTTCTGCAATGCGAGCCGCATAGCGATCGCGAGCCGCGGTAAGGCAGTATTCTCTCAAGGCTCTGTCCGCATCTGCTAATTGCTCCCACAGTTTATTGAGGGGGCCGGCAATGGTATCATAGAGTCGCTCACGCATGCGAGTGCAGGCTGCATCGAATTGTTCTGCCGTGCGAGGTAAAGGATTGCCCAGTGTGGCATCCATGGCGGCATAAATGGTATCCGCCGCATTGTTTTTGGGAGTGGTTCCCAAGGTGGTAAGTGCCAGCTTGGCCTCCATTGATTTGAGAGGTAGTTTTTTGCGGATACCGTTAATGAAATCACCGTGGCGAATAAGAGCCAGTCTGCGTACGGCGAAGCGGTGGGCACGATCCGCTTCTGCTTGAGAGGGGAATACCTTAATGCGCACGCGTTCACCGTCATCTTGCAAGGCGGGGTAGCCTATGCCGGTACCCACCTCCACCGTGGCAGGCAAGTCTCCGCAATCCCAGCGTGTCATGGGCGTGGCTGAGAAAGTGCGCGATGCCTGTTTTTTGAAGCGTTTTTGTTGATATTCGGCCAAGTGTTCACGCAAGGCCTCTGCATCTGTTCCGAACGCGAGTTCATCTCCATTATCATCACATACCCATATCTTGGTAATCAATTCAGCCGGTATGCGTGAGAAGTCAAACTGCTGTGCGTTGCAGAATTTTTGCGTCCGCTTCATCACAAACTCTGCCAGTGCTTGTCCCATGGGGCGGTCCGGTTCGCGGTCATACCAATCTTCCGCAAAGTCATCCGCAGCTTCGCCTATGGGCATCAGGAAATTGCGAACATCTTTGGGGAGGGTTCGAAGCAAAATCTCGGCTCTGTCGGCCAAGTGTGCTTGCACACCCCAACCGGGCAGCCAGTCCGGAAAATCCGCCAACTGGTCGACATGCACACCCAAGGTAACGCCGTCATCTGCTTCTCCCGGGGCGTGACTGTAATACACCGGGTATTCTCCTCCCGCTACGTGTAATTCATCGGGGTATAGGTCAGCAGGTGCTTCATCTTCTCCGGGGTAAACGCAGTCGCCGTAGGGGATGAAAAGGTGCTCAGGATGGCGTTTTTCTTCTTTCTCTCTCCAGTTACGTAGGGCTTTTTCACTTGCGCAGTCTTTGGGCAAGCGTTCTGCAAAGAAGTTAAATACCCCCTCACTGCACCAAATGAGGTCACGGCGGCGCAGCTTGGCTTCGACAGTCCGTACCTCTTCTCTCATGTTTGCCAAATGTTTGATGAAGGGCGGGGTATCCCGAAGCTGTTGCTGCATAATGCCGTCGCGAATCATGATTTCGCGGGCTGCCGGTAGGTTTATGCGTGCGTAGCTGATACGCCGCCCATCTATAATGGTAAGACCTCCACAGGTAACGCGTTCCTTGGCAAAAACTTGGCCGGCTGCGCGGTCCCACGCGGCATCGTACGCATGGTGAGAACACAGTTGAGGTGCCACTTGCTCTACCCATGCCGGGTCCAACAAGGCGCAGCGGCGCATGAATAAGCGGCTTGTTTCAACCAATTCGGTGCCGAATATCCATTCTGCCCGTTTTTGGCGACGGAACATACCGCTGCCGGGGAAAATAGAGAAATCTCGGCCACCTGCGCCACGGTATACTTTTTCTTCTGCTCGCCAGAATCCGAATTGCAACGGCGCCCCGGCCAAAATGGCTCGGTGAATCATCTCCGGGGTGGCCTGTTCTGCCTCAGTCGGTAAGGTAGGTATGTTCCAGCGCATCGTGTCCTGCAACGCCGCAGAGAGGTCTTGCTCAAGATTATGCCACTCCACCATGCGCAGGAAACTCAGATAATTTTTGTTGCACCACTTGCGCAGCTGGTTGCGGTTAAGATTGCGCTTGTTTTTGAACTCCAGAGAGCTGCGCCACAGGGTGAGCATGGAGACAAAATCGCTGTCTGCATTTTTCCATTGCGCATGAGCTTGGTCTGCCTGAGTAGCAAATTCTTGCGGGCGCTCGCGGGGATCCATGATGCTTAAGCCGGCTACGATGACCAGTAGCTCCGGCAGGCAGTGTTGGTGTTCTGCCTCCAGTAACATGCGTCCCAAGCGCGGGTCCAGCGGTAATCTCGCTAAGCTCTTGCCGGTGTTGGTAAGCTTTTTATGGCGATCTAAAGCACCTATTTCTCTCAGTGTTTTATAGCCCTCATTAACAAGGCGTGGGCTGGGAGGATTCGGCAGGGGGAACTCTCCGAGCGGGGGTAATTTCAAATCTGCCATGCGCAGAATAACGCCGGCCAGTGCACTGCGTTTGATTTCGGGATCGGTATAGGCATCGCGTTCTTCAAAATCGGTTTGCGAGTAGAGCCTGATACACACACCCTCCGTAACACGGCCACAACGGCCTGCTCGTTGGCGAGCACTGGCTTGGGAGATGGGCTCTACCTGCAAGCGTTGAATTTGCCGCCCGGGCAAATAGCGGGAGATACGTGCTAAACCACTGTCTACCACATAAATGATGCCCGGTATGGTAAGGGAGGTTTCTGCCACATTGGTAGCCAGTACAATGCGACGTGTTTTTCCCGATGGATGAAAGATGCGTTGCTGTTCTGCCAGCCCCAAACGCGCAAACAACGGCAGAATATCAGTGCGGGGCAAGTTCAGGGCATTCAGTTCATCCGCGCAGTCTCGTATTTCTCTCTCTCCGGGGAGAAAGACCAACACGTCTCCACGCTCATCATACTCAGACAACCATTTGACAGCGCGTGCTACGTGTTGTGGCAGTTCCTCTTCGGGGTGGCGCTGCGGCATGTAGTGGTAATCAACATGGTAGGTTCTACCCTCTACATTGATTACCGGGGCATTGTCGAAAAATTCCGAGAATGCTCCCGCATCCATCGTTGCGGAGGATATGATGAGTTTGAGGTCTTGCCGCCTCTCCATCAGTAGCTTGAGATAACCCAACAGAAAATCGATGTTAAGGCTGCGCTCATGCGCTTCATCCAATATAATGGTGTGGTATTTGCGCAAATCCCGGTCATCTTGGGTTTCGGCCAGCAGAATACCGTCCGTCATCAATTTGAGCTTGGTATCGCGCCCGGTTTTATCGTCAAAACGCACCTGATATCCCACATAGGACCCTATATCGCAGCCTACTTCTTCGGCAATGCGGCGTGCCACTGCCACAGCAGCCAAGCGGCGGGGTTGGGTACAGCCCAGCATACCGCGGCGGTTGCCTGCTACCTCCAACGCAATTTTGGGTAACTGTGTGGTCTTGCCACTACCGGTTTCACCTACTACGACAACCACGCGATTTTTTCGCAGCGCATCCGCAATCTCACGCCTGCGGCGGGAAATCGGTAAATCCGGGTAGGTAAACCGCGGTTGTGGCGTGTCCGTTGTCATAGGGTTACCACTCTTGTATGGCCCCGTTGGCTATGCGTGATTTCTCTGCTAAGAAGACGATGCGGTGGCCGTATACGGAGTCCTCCAACAGAGTTTTGCCGGGGGATGTCGGTTCCCCTCGCAGATAGGCAATGAAGTCCAGTACCACTTCTCGGTCTCCCCCCCCGTGGTGGCAACCTTCTTGGCTGGCAGAAATGTCAATCATGTGCTGTACACGCCCGGTGGGAGCCCCGGGGGCAATGTGTGATATGGTAAAGCGGCCGGATTCAAATGTGCCGTAAAGCTCACCTTTGGTGCCGATGATGTGGATACTGCGCGCAGATACGGATGCACCACCCGTCATGGAGAATGTTCCCGTTGCTCCATCTTTAAAATGCAGCAACACGGATTGGTGGTCTACGATATCCGTCTCACATCGGTATACACAGCGGCTGTACGGATTATCAGCCCGGCTGAGTAAGGTTTCTTTTTCTTCATCCGTTTCGGGCGGGGCGCAGTTGCTGTCGTACCACACATTGTCGGCCCAACGTTGGGGGTTTTCAATATAGAGTCTGCGGGCAGAGTAGGGGCAATCTCGCTCTACCGGGCAATTGTTCAGGCAATGGTTACCGGCACCCTGTGGTGCGTGCTCGGGCACAAATTGGTACATGCTGCCCACGCTGGAGATGCGTTGTGGGTGGTTATCTCCCATCAGCCATGCCATCAAATCGAGGTCGTGGCTGCATTTAGTCAGCAACATACCCGAGCCGCATATCTCAGCGGAGGCATATTTCCCGCGCACAAAAGAAACACTTTCATGGAAATAGTTAACCTGAGCCGCCATGTGAATATTGATAACGTGGCCTATTTCCCCCGAATTGATGACTTGTTTTATGCGCTGGTAGAAAGGAGCATAGCGCAATACATGGCACACCATGACGGTGCGCCCTGTCTCTTTGGCGCATTGCAGCAGGATTTCTGCTTCTTCTTCATTGAGGGCAAATGGCTTCTCCAGCAGCATGTCGTAGCCGTGCCTCAGCAACGGTATAGAGGTTCTGACGTGCAGGCGATCCATGGTGCCGTTAATGACTGCGTCCGCATACTTAGGAACCGCCACCAGCTCATCAACCGTATTAAAGCATTGCTCATCCTCTAACCCGAAAGTGAGCTTTGCATATTCTCGGCGCTTAGGGTCAATATCTACTACGCCTACAATTTGCAGGAGCTCCGGGTTGGTAAGGGCAACGCTGGAGTATATCATAGAGCGCACGCCCATACCCACTACGATTACTCGTAATGGAGCTTTGCGTGTGCTCGGTATGCTCATGTTCATGTTTCGGGTGTTATTTTCCCCAGCGTTGAGTGATGCCGTTGTATGAATCTATGCGGCGGTCTCGGAAGAATGGCCAAATGCGGCGGTGCGCTTCCAGTGCATTCAAATCCAAATCTGCGTACAAAATAGTGCGGTCTTTCACCGGGGCTTTGGCTACTATTTGCCCGCAATAATCAGCTACAAAGCTTTGCCCCCAGAACGTTGTTTCGCCCTCCACGCCGCAGCGGTTTACGGCACACACGTAGCAACCGTTGGCCACGGCATGCCCTCTCTGTACGGTTTCCCACGCACAGTGTTGGGCTGTGTAGAGAGCTTCTTCTCCGGGAATCCAGCCTATAGCCGTGGGGTAAAAGATGATTTCTGCTCCTTGCATGGCGGTGAGACGTGCTGCTTCGGGGTACCATTGATCCCAGCAAATCAGTACGCCGATGCGGCCGTAGCGGGTGTCAAAGCACTTGTATCCCAAGTCTCCGGGGGTAAAGTAGAACTTCTCTTCAAAGCCCGGGTCTTGCGGTATATGCATCTTGCGGTACACCCCCAAGAACTTGCCGTCTGCATCAATTACCCATGCCGTGTTGTGGTAAATACCCGTGGCGCGTTTTTCAAAACCGGCAGCTACAATAACTACCCCCAGCTCTTTTGCCAGTTCGCACAGCTCATCTGTCCATTCTCCCGGTATGGGGTCTGCTGTGTTGAACAGTTCGCAATCCTGAGTGCGGCAGAAGTACAGCGTGGTGCACATCTCTTGCGTGCAGATAATTTGAGCACCGCCTGCGGCAGCTTCACGAATAGACTGCATTTGCATACGCTTGTTTTCTGCCGGGTCTGCTACGGCCTCTTGCTGAATCAGTGCGATTTTGGGCATGGGCTCAGTATACCACGCGTGCGCATGCAGTGCAAGACGTATGCCTTATTTTACGGCAGAAAATCAGGGGAAAAGTACGCGTAACCAACGTACCCGTTGCAATTGGCGTATCACTACGGCCAGTATCAGGTAAATGCTCACCGCTCCGGCTGTGCGGTAGAGTAGAGAGCCCTCATTCACCCCGATTTCGTTCATGAGGTAAATGATGTATTGATGGCTTAAATAGATGCCTAAGGCTGCCGGCTGAATGTAAAGAATGGCTTGTCTTATTTTTTCTTGCCTGTTGAGGAACTGAGCATTGTATTTTACGAATACAAAGACGGCACACGCTTGCATGACTGTGCTGATATGAAGGTAATCAGAGAATAAACCGAAGATGTCCCCTCCCTCCGGAGTATAGGTGTAGGTGACACCGAAATGCGCGGCTGTTGCCCCTATACCGGCGGCATAAAGCAGCCATCTCACCGAGCGAGTCAACTCGTGGTGGTGCAGCACATAGCCCAGTAAAGGGTATACCAAAAATCCACCGCATACAGGGGCTGCCAAGCTATAGGGGATGTCCGGTACACCGCATGCTCTCAAAAATCCGAATGTGCAGATGGTAACCAGGCCGAACCCTGCCATATAGGTGAACGAACGTACCTTATGCTGAATATCCGTCAGAACGGGCATACTCAGATAGATGGCGAACAACGGCAGGAAAAACCAATAAATATCCATGAAGCGGTGGTTTAATATGCCTGCTACCACATATCCCACACTCCAGTTCTCCTGAGGGGCCTGTGTCCACATGAATACCGCAGCTATGCCAGACCATACGAGAAACGGTAACAACGTACGCTTGGCCCGTTTGCGGAAAAATTGTGCCGTGCTGTATCGTTTGCCGTAATCTATGAGGGTACAGCCGCTAATCATGAAAAAAACGGGTACGGCAAAATAAAATATAGACTCAATCAGGCAGGCTGTTGTCCACACATCACCGGTGGGTTTATGCCAGAATACACCGTTACAGTGTAGTATTACAACGGCCAGAGAAGATATTACCGTCAGCACGCTGAGGTAAAAAATAGTTTTTTTCTGTTCGCTGTTGTTCATGGTGATTCAATGCGTAAGAGGATACTTCTCCAGCCCCTGCGGTATCCAGTCTCGGGGGAAATCACCGTTGTGTTGCAGTGCATGGCGTATGGCCGAAGAGGAGGCCGGGTGTGAGCCGGCAATGAAGGTGGCTTTCACTCCATTTCTCGGTTGCGGGGGCGTGTCACGATGGTATACGATGAAGTGCAAATGCTCGGTCAGGTAATCGTAGCGAGCCCATTTGTGCAGCTGCTCCCATTGGTCAGTGCCCATCAACCAATAGAGCTCATCTTGTGGGTGTTGTTGTTTCCACACCTCTACAATGCGCCAGCTCCAGCTGGGGGGCGGCAGAATCAAATCCAAATCCGACACCGTTGCCCAAGCCAAGCTCTGAGTGGCTCGGTAGAGCATATCCAACCTTTGCTGCGGAGTGAAATATGAACCTTTACCTGTTTTGAACGGTGAACACGCCGCCGGCAGAAACACAACGCTATCCAAGCCTGCTCGTGTTACAGCCGCTTCGGCTATAGCCAGATGCCCCGCGTGGATGGGGTCGAACGAACCGCCGAATAAACAAGTCTTCATACCCCGGCCCTATTTTTACTGTTTACAGTCCTTCTGTGTCCTTATAGGGTAAGAAACACCCCACGGGAACTTTTACAAAGGTGAGTTCTCTCTTCAATCTGCGATAGTGATTGATGAAAGAGGTGAGATCCCCGTAGTTCTTTGCCGTTTTGGGGATGCCTTGTTGGCCGCAGTTGGCCAAGATATTGTAGTGAAGCTCCGCGTGCAGGTGGGCAGGGAACATGCCGTTGTTAGTGCCTATCGTGCCAACTTGGTCACCTCGCCCCACCAACTGCCCTAATTTTACATCGATACGGTCTAAATGCCCGTACAGCGTTTGGCAGCAAAGCACGCGCCCGCTTTTAGGGTCGCGGAATGCGTGGCGCACAATCACCACCTTGCCCCAGCGCCCTTTGGCGTCATCAGCATAGGTAACAAGCCCGTGCCCAATTGTGTACACCGGGTCTCCCAAATCCGAATCGCCACCGCCATTGCCGTTCCAGTCTTCACCCAAGTGACGGGGGGATTTCAGGCGCAAGCCTCTGGCTTTGTAATACCCATCGCCATTGGGTTTACCCACGGGAAAATCAAAACCATCTGCCAGCGGAACCAGAGCCCACTTGCCGTCTTCAGAAAATTTTGCCCACACGGTAGCTTCTGCATGTTGAGCGCCAAGGCTTATCAAAAAGACTGCAACTGCCGCGATGATTCGAATAAAACGTACCATGCCCACAGTATAACATACTGTATTTTGTTCTATCAAGAAACAATCATGCCATGCCTCAGTTTTTTGTGAAGTCTGTTTTTTCTCTTGTCATGAGATAGGAATTGTGGTAGCTTGCAGTTAATGATGTTGAGAACCGTAGTCTTACTGTGTTTGGGAGCGTTGTCTGCCCTTGCCGGTTCTCGTATTTCTTTTGATAACGGCTGGGAGTTCAAGTATGGGGGCAAAGGTAATGCTGTTGTGCAGGGGGATTGGGTAAAAGCCGATTGTGAAGAACTCGGCAATGAAGCCTCAAAAGCCGTGGATGGTTGGTTGGCTACCCGCTGGGCTGCAACGGATGCTAAAACAGGGCATTATCTGAGTATTTCTCCCCGCCTTAAGCAGAAAGTACATACCCTGCGCATTGTTTGGGAAAATGATAGCCCCAAAAAGGCAAGTGTTCATCTTTCTTACGGTAAAAAAAGTGAAACCAAAGAACTCGAAAATCAAGGAAAAGAGTCTCTTATTCACATCGGCGGGCGTACGATTCAGTCTCTTAAAATTACAGTCACCGGAAAAGATAACTGGGCCAGTATTCGAGAGGTCATTTTTTGCGATGCTCAAGGTAAGGCTTTGGATTTGCCGCCTTTATACAAAGAGGCAATGCCCGGTTATGCGGCTAAAGGGTTTCGCAAGGTGCAGTTGCCGCATGATTGGGCGATAGAAAGCAAGTTCTTGCCCGATGAACCGAACGAAACAGGTAAATTGCCGTGGGTGGGCCATGGTTGGTACCGGCGTGAGTTTGTTCTACCTGCTGATTTTAGCGCAGAAAAGGAACGTTATTATCTGGATTTTGACGGTGTTATGTCATGTCCTCAGGTGTTTGTGAACGGTAAAAAGGCAGGGGAGTGGGCGTATGGTTACAGCTCATTTCGGGTGGATATGACACCCCATCTGCGTGAGGGTAAAAAGAATGTAGTGGCTGTGCTGGCAAGTAATAGGCCTCAGTCAACTCGCTGGTACCCGGGTTCCGGTATTTACCGCCATGTCTGGCTGGAAAGAACTGCCCCCGTGCACATTGACCAATGGGGTGTTTATGTAACGACTCCGCAAATAAGTGAGAACTCAGCCACTGTAAGAGTACAAACCACGGTGTGCAATACCGGTAAATGTACTGCAGAGGTAACAGTACAACAGCAGGTACATAACAGCAAATCTGCACCTAAAAAATTGAGCATTGCTGCCGGTGAATCCGAAACCATTGAGCAAGAAGTGGAATTGCCTTCCCCCAAGTTATGGAGTTGTGAGACTCCTCACATGTATGAACTGAAAACAACGCTGCTGAGTGATGCTGAGGAGTTGGACTCCCGTACCACGCCATTCGGGGTGCGAGCGATTGAGTGGCGCCCCGAGGGATTCTTTCTTAATGGGCAACGCGTCCAAATAAAGGGCGTGTGTGAGCATCATGACCTGGGTCCATTGGGGGCCGCATTTCATGAGCGCGCGTATGAGCGCAAGATAGAAATCCTGAAATCTATGGGTTGCAATGCCATACGCATGACTCATAATCCTCCTGCGCCTCAGGTTCTTGATTTGTGTGATAAACACGGCATGTTGGTGGTTGATGAGCTCTTCGATATCTGGAAATATCGTAAATATGACAAGGTCAATGGTTACCACGTTTTTTGGAACTCATGGTGGAAAAAAGATGTGCGTCAATTCATGCTCAGAGACCGCAATCATCCCTGCATCATTGCTTGGAGCGGCGGTAATGAGGTGCCTGAGATTACACGTGGAGACGGCGTGAGTATCTCTGAAAATCTGAGGGATGAAATGTTGCAATACGACTCCACCCGACCGTACACGGTGGGAACCAATGCTGCTGATGGTGCCTACAACGGTTTTGGAGACACGCAGGGAACTTTCGGCTACAACTATAAGCCATCTCACTATGCCGGCTATGCGGGGAAACGTGCGGAGATGCCTTTTTACGGCTCTGAGACGGCCTCTTGCGTGGGGACTAGAGATACCTATGTATTCCCCCTGCGTTGGGGCGTGAATGGCGGATACACCGGAGAGGGCGCAGTGCCGTTTCAGGTGAGTGCATACGGATTATCGGCCCCCGGGTGGGGCTATTGCCCGGATGTGGAGTTTACCGTGCAAGACGCGGTACCTCGTGTTGCCGGCGAGTTTGTGTGGACCGGGTTTGATTACTTGGGTGAGCCTACACCCTATAATCAAGATGCTTCTATTGAGAATAATATCAAACATTTGCCCGAAGCTGAGCGTAAAGCCATTATGAGGGAGTTCCGTAAATTGGGCAACAAGGCGCCTTCCCGTAGCTCATATTTCGGAATTATAGACTTAGCCGGGTTTCCCAAAGACACGTATTATCTATACCGCAGTCGTTGGGCCGCAGATGAAAAGTTTGCTCATTTGCTGCCTCATTGGAATTGGCGTGGCAGAGAGGGGCAGGTGACACCTGTTATGTGCTTTTCTTCGGGAGATGAGGCAGAGCTTTTCCTAAACGGCAAAAGTCAAGGAGTGCGCCGTAAGGGGGAAGGAGACCATTTTAACCAAGCCGGGGTAAAAGTGTGCAAGAATGCGTATCGCTTTGTGTGGGAAGATGTTAAATACCAACCCGGTGAAATCAAGGTTGTCGTGCGTAAAAACGGTAAGCCTTGGGCGGTTGCAGAGCGTGTTACTACCGGCAAGGCTTCCGTTGTAAGCGCTTCTGTGGATCGTAAAGAAATTATCGGCGATGGTCGGGATTTGTCGTTCATCTCCTTAGCTCTGGAAGATAGTGATGGCTACGTTATCCCCACAGACTGTCGCAAAGTTACATTTTCTGTAGATGGCCCGGCAGAGCTTATAGGGTGCTGCAACGGCAACCCTATTGATGATACCTGCATGCAAGATTCTAAGCAGGAATTTTTTAATGGGCGTATTCTTGTTGTTTTGCGTGCCAAACGCAAGGGCTCCGGTACGGTTAAGCTCACTATCAAGGCCTCAGGGTTACCTGAAAAAGTGGTTTCCGTGCGCGTTAAAGAGGCCTCGCGAGACGAGCTCCGCCGTTAAATTACTCGTACGTAACGATAATTTTTGCCACATCCGGCAGTTGTGCTCGGAGCCGTTTATTGATAGACGATACACGCTCGTGGCTTTCCTGCACATTGAGGGAAAACTCTGTGGGAATTGAAACGATACAGAGTCGGCTTTCTGCTTTGGTATACAATTTAATGGATGTCGGCAGTGGTGCCCCGAGAGATATCATGGCTTGGCGTACCTTGTTTTCCCAGTCAGTAGGGATGGGGGTACGGAATGTCGGGATTTCGCGGACATCGGGCTCAACATGCACCACTACTGAGTCGGCGTTGAGTTTGCGTTGTACCTCACTGCGGAATGCTTGTATGGCAACGTGCCACCCTTCCAACGTGGCATTGGGGGGGAGCTCTAAATCAGTAAAGATGATAAGCCCTTGCTCAGCATGCATCAGTACCAGCCCGTGAACACCGAAACGGTGGGTGAGGGCAATTCGGCGAATCAATAGCTCGGGGGTGTCATCGGGGGTGTTGCCGGGTTGCATGTGTACCATGGTTTCGGCATCGGGAATGGCCGCGGCGATGAGTTCCTCAATGGCATCTGCAATTTCGTGCGCGGTGTCTACATGCAGTTCTCGCGGCACCGCAACCTCAATCTCCGCGTATACCTTCAATCCCACCTCGCGTACTCTCATGCGGGTAACAGGGTAAGCCGGCATACGGGTTTTCATCAAATTGCGAATCTTTTCTGCCGCTTCGCCATCGCTTTTGTCCATCAGGTTGTTTACTGCTTTCATGCCCAGCTCCCAACAGATGTGCAATATCAGAATCACCACGCCTAAAGATGCCAGTACGTCTGCTCTTAATAAGAGCCAATGCAGGGCTGTGCCGGGTTCTGTAAAACCAACGCAGGCAGCCCCCGTAATACCAAGTAACACTGCCGCGCTGCTCCATATATCGGAGGCAAAATGAGCGGCATCTGCCTCTAATGCTGCACTTTTTGTCTCTTTTGCCACGCGCTTGAGCATGGCTGCACGGTTGATATCTACCACAATGGAGACAATGACCACCGCAAAGGCCCAAATACTTGTTTCTACATGCAGTGCCTCCGGGTTGTTACTCAGCAGTCGCTCTGCGGCTTCCATCACGACCCAAACAGCCGTACCCAATAACAGAGCTGTTTCTACCAAGGCCATCAGATTCTCAACTTTGCCGTGCCCGTAGGGGTGCTCATCATCTGCCGGTCGGGCGGCTATGCGTACTGCGAACAGAGACCCTAACGCGGCCAACAAATCCAATGCACTGTGGAGCGCTTCCGACAATATACCCAGTGAGCCCGTTATGATACCCACAATGAATTTCATTACCGTGAGCAACGCACTCCACACTACTGATGATACCGCCGCGATTGTCTTTTTGGTGTCTGCTGTCATCTTGAAAGAATCATTCTAACATGTGGCGCGAAATTTAGTCAAGCCAAACACTGCCCCCACTGTGATGCGGTAGAGTAATATGACATAGAATGCCGGTGCTACTTATCGGTACCATTGTGCTTCTTCTTCGGGGATACGCCCGTCTTTGTTGCGAAACTGTGTATCGGCTCCGGCGTTTTGCAGAATTTCCATACAGTCATGCTGTTTCATCATGGCTGCGTAGAAGTAGGGTGTGTTTCCCTTAGAATCGGGAGTGTCAACATAAGCTCCGCTTTGCAGCAAAAGACGCACGGATTCTGCTTGTCCCGCTTCTGCGGCAAGATGCAGTGGGGTGATTCCCGGTGGGGATTCCGGGAGCTTTAAGAACCCCATGTCTGTTGTGGAGAGGTTGGGTAATGCCCCGTTGTTTAAAAGGAGCTTGACCATTTCGGGAGAACCTTCCGCAGCGGCAAAGTGAAGGGCTGTCATGCCTGTGCTTGACTTTGCGTGAACATCTGCGCCTTTTTGCAACAGAATCGTTGCTAACTCCACATCTGCTGTTCTGGCTGCCTCCATGAGGGGCGTGTGTAATAAAGTGGTGGACGGCGCATCGGGCTGAGCCCCGGCTTCCAGCAGAGCACGTGCCATTTCCGTTTGGCCCTCTCGGTAGTCGGTCCGAAGATGCGTGCCGTCACATTCAGCGTTCCCTTTTTCGCCGATAGCTAAGTATAGCGGTGACTCCATGTCACGTATATCGGCTGTATTCGGATTTACCCCGGCTGACAATAACTCCTTTACTTTTGATAAGTCATTATCGACGACGGCTGAAATAAGCTGTTGCTCCGTTTCCGTTGCCGGGCTTGCATAGTATTTAAAAAAGTCCGTGTCTGAATATAGGCATATATAGTTATCCCCTAATTGCCCGATGTGATAGATTCCGTTTTTGAACTCTGCTTTGTCAATAAGCAACAATTCTGACACTACCATTTCTTTATCCGGGAAATAACGTGTCGAGATGGGGCTCCCATCAGCGTTAGGCCAGGGAGCAGTTGTGGCTACAACGTCTGAAAATGTTGACAGAAGAATCTCCCCGCTGCGGCAGCCTTTCCATCCTTTGTCAACTTGCCATAACGTCTTTTTGCTGTATTCGATATAGTTTGTACCGTCCTTTTTACAAAGTCGCTGTTCTCCTTCCTGATAAATGAGTCGAGCGGTACAGATAATGTCTGCATTGCGGGCAATTTCTTCTTCATTCGCCACAAGTATGCACGGTGCAACCAAGGCATAGGTGCAGAAAAGAGGCAGTGTTTTCATGGCTTGGCTTGTTTCAAGAGTTGAATAGTAGCGGTGTACCCCTTTTCTTCTGCGTAATCCAAGGCCGTTTTGCCTGCGGCATCTTTAACGCTAGGATTAGCTCCGGCCTCCAGCAGAAGGCGTATAATTTCAGCACATTCAGTCTTGCGGTAGCGTATAGCGTTGATGAGGGG
>JAFYUT010000038.1 GCA_017549485.1 Akkermansia sp. | reverse complement strand
GACAACGAGCCGCTTCTTTGTTGTGGCAGACTTCAACAAAGATAAGAAGAGCGACTTGCTGATTGCCCTGAACAACGGTGTTCACATGTATGAGAACACCGGCACAAAGGATGCCCCTCGCTACAGCACAGAGGCACAGCCCGCATGTCTGGGGTCGTATAATGTTGCCCCGAGCTTGGGTGACGTTAACGGCGACGGCCGCGTTGATTTCTTGCACGGTATCAACTGGGGTGACATGTTCTACTGGACAAATGAGCGCTCAGGCTCCACGATGATTGATGTCGGGCCCAGAAAGTCATTGAAGCTACTCAATCCCCCGGAGGAGAAGTTCATGCGCATTCTGAACGGTTCTCACTTGGTTGTGGAGGATATGGATGGTGACGGAACGGTGGACCTCATTATCGGTGGCAACGTGGGTGGCCACTTGGTGAGCGCTATTGGTGCTGACCCGGACGCCGATAAAAACAACCTCAAGCTCATCGAGAAGGAGCTTTACGAGGGGCACGAAACAGACCTTGGTCGTGTTTTGGAAGAGAATGATCAAGCCGGCTTGAAGCGCTACCGCGAGCTGATGCAGAATTGGATTAAGTGGGCTATCAATCGCCCCACACCTGAGGCTCGCTTGGCTGCCTACAACATGCTCAAGAAGCATGTGAAGAAGTACCCTTTCCTGCAGCGCACCCACCTGAAGGAGGCTTGGATGAAGAAGAAAGACGGCAAGATGGAGGAGTACGGTGCCATGCACCATGTGCCGGGTATCTTTGCCCTCAACTGGATTGTGCTCGACCAGCTGATGCCGGATTCTGCCGCGCAGCGTAAGGATGTGGCTGAGGCCTTGGGTATGAAGGGCAAGGACCGCGAGTACTACCTGGCCACCGGTATTCCGTTGGCAGATAACAATAAGAGCTCCGAGGGCCAGTTGCAGGCTACGGAAGACCTTAACCGCATGCACCCCCGCGCGCTCTTCCCGGATGACCACATCTCCATTGATCGAAACTTTGGTGACGAGCGAGAAGCCATGTGCTACGTGTTCCGCTCCAACAAGAACACCTTCGGTTGCGATGTTGGCGGTTCCGTCAACGAAATGGACCGCGACATGGTGATTGCTACGGAGCGTTGCTTGGATGGCCCCGGTGCAGCCAATGGTGACTACTACACCTTCGTGCTTGCTCACGAGGTGTGCCACTCGCTGGATGGTTATGTGGGCCGCATTGCCAACCAGGACATCAACCGCCGCTGGGGTGATATGCTGGTATATGCTGCCACGAATGCCGGACAGAACGACATCATCGGAGTGCGCGAGGACGGCAATTGGGACGGCAAGCTTACCCAGGAAAAGTTCAAGCAGCTTGGTCTTTGGGACGGTAAGGCTGATTGGAACGAGACGTGGAAAGCTTACTGGAAGCAGTGCCCCTACCGTGGTAAGACCTTCATGCGTGGCGATATTGACTGGTTCCTCGCAGCCAAGCAAGAATCCCTTGCCACACAGGCCAACCACCACTGGGCACGCTCTGAAGCACGACTCATCGGCTCCATTCTTCGCTATGAGTTAGGCTACAAGGCCAATATCAACGAGGTGCTGCATTACTTGGATATCCTCTCCACGGGTATGAACAAGATTCACATGTACCACACGCGCGCGCTCAAGGATCCCAACCGTGTGGACTTCCATTCCGACCCCGCTTGGCTGGTTCGCAATGATAACGGCTACATTACGGACGTCATCATCGGAGACCGCACCTACAGCTTCGAGGTAGACGACAAAGGCCGAGCCATTCGAGTGAAGTCTCACCCGTTCCCGGAGCAAATCAAAAAGCTTGCAGAGGAGATAAAAGCTCGTAAAAAGTAAATAATGAAGCGAAAAGTCTTTCAGAAAACACTGTTCTGAAAGACTTTTCCTTTTATTCCGATTCACCACCATTCAATTCCCCTGCTCACATGAAAATACACCTTTTCCCCCTGATTTCCATGGCCTGTATAGCCGCTCACGCCACCCCCGAAATACCGATTCCCGATGGGTATCAGCACTTCGGGGAACTGCCTCAACCCACCGCGGGAGTCGGGCGGCCTCAACCCGGCAGGCTTCCCGTTGCCGTGTGCCCCCACGGCAACGGAAAGCCTGATATCGTGGTACTGGTCAACGGGCGATTGTGGTATTATATCAATGAATCCAAACACGGTAAAATTCTTTTCAGTGAGCCCATAGAGTTGACAGATACAGAGGGCAATCCCATAGAAACAGATTATTTCTACGGAATCAGTAATAACAGGCTCATGATTCATCTGGCGGCAGATTTGGCTGTAGAGGCGGAGATTACGGGGGCAGACGTACCCCAGCTCCGCTTTGCCGCAGCCCCCACACCCGACGGGCGTACTCTACCGGCCTACCAAGCTATTGCAGACTTTGACGGCGATGGGGTAAAGGATATTGTTATAGGCGGAGCATACGCCACTACCCTTTACAGCGCTTTGGGAACTCAAAACAGCAAGTAAAAAACAGAGCACTTATATTCCATGAAGTCACATACTCTTCTTTCTGTCTCAATACTCGTCGGCTGCCTGTTGACGGCATGCCAATGGCAACAGCAGGATGCACCTAAACCCATCAATTATGTGGAAGAATACGAAAATAGCTACCGCAACGAATATGCGAATTTTCGTAAAAATTACCCACAAGAATTGCAACTTTTTAAGGACGCGCTGATTCAAGGCTATGCCGTCTTGCCGGAAAAACCCAATGAAAATGAAATTACGTACAACACGGATGGCAAAATATGGCAGCAATTAATCAACAATGGCAAATTGAATGCGCTGCCGAATGAAATGCGAGCCCCCACAAGCACACCCCCGTATGGCATACTGATTATATTATGGGAAGAAATTGCGGCAGAAACATCCCCTACCCCTACACCTCAAAATATTCTGCGACGCAAAGCGATTTGCAACCTATACAATCACGAGCTGTTCAGTGATTCCGTCGGCTTCCCGCCGGGGATTGATAATTTCATACACAAGTACACATTGGATGCAGGCATATACTGCTTGCCGCATTACTCAGAGTCAACAGGCATGAAACTGTTTGATAGTTACATACGTAAAGAGACGCTCTCGCCCCAAGAAATACAGATAGCAGATTGGTACACCCAAGAAGTACACCGAATGATACAAAACGAAGAGTATCACGCAGATAACACCCACCGGTTGAGAGCTGATTATTACCGCAAAATGAAAGCTCTCAACCGTAAATAGCCCAATAAGGTATCACGGCTATAATGTTTTTACTCACACTATCTCAATTACCCATCAGCTGTAACAAGCGCGTAACATCTTCTCCGGACAAATACCACATGTCATCCCAAGCCTCATGAAAATTCATATAAAGCCTATCCTCCAAACGGATAAAGGCCTCTTTTTTGAGGCACAGGTATGCATCTTGTACCGGGCGGGTTTTCTCCTCTGTACGGGGTGCATCGTAGGGGCCCACAACCGGGGTCTCACACCTCCCCAAATACATAATGACTAAAGAAACCGGCTCTTGAGGTTCCTTGCCATACATGACCCGCTCTATGGTAAAAAATCGATGTTTGTCATACGCGCCGACACTATCCGTTACCTCGCTTATTTTCAACACTACATAACAAGAATTAAGATAACGCAACAACGTTGCTGCGGGTACAGTCACTGCATCAACCGCATCCGGTGAAGTATACAACCTTACAGACTTCTCCGATTCCGGCAAGGGTAAAGAGAAAGTACCCCATTCAAACGAAGGTTGCAACAAACGGTGTAATTGAGTTTTGAGCACATACTCACGCACTACCTCATAACAATCGGCATGGGCTAACGCCAATTGAGACACGGATTTCTCACTTTCGCCGCTCTCTACCAGCCACCACGGGGCCGAGAGGGCCGCAGGGTCGGCCCCCTGCTCCAATAAATAGCGCGCCACCTCTGTACGGCCGTTTTCCACCGCCCACATCAATGGGGTGTAGCCGGCAACCATATATTGACCATCTCGGCGAATGCGGGATTCCAAATCAGCACCGCCTTGCACAAGCAAGCGCACTATTTCCGTATTTCCATTTTTTATGGCAGCATGCAAAGGGGTAAGTTGGTGTGGCCCATAATACTCCACACTGTGGCGCGCATTCACATCAGCCCCTAATTCAATGCAGCGTTTCACCATATCCGGACGGTTTTGCTCAACCGCATAACGCAGGGGTGAATATGAAGTAATACCACCGCCTAAATCCAGCTGAGTATTAACATTGGCACGATTCAGCACAGACCAATCAACCTCAACCATGAGGGTAGAGGGGTTGAGTACCAAAACCTCTGCCGAACCGCGCTCTTGCGTTATAAACCCGACAAAGCCCCCTATTCCCAATACGGCAAGAATATAAAAGTAATGGCGTTTTTTCATAATCGATTCCCCTTTTTCAGCGGTAGCAAGAAATACCGCTATTTACTCGTATCCTTCTTTTGTATCTTTCGGCAAATCAGGAATGATACCAAAGAGATACAGCCCGACACAAACACAATGAACGTAAAAACAAGAGGAACAATGTATTGAACAATAAAAACATTCTCTTCTGCCTCATCAGGCTTGCCGGCAGGGTAAATCACCTCAACCTTACTCCCCAGGTCGTAGAGAGGCATTGCTGACGCTCCCATCTGACTTTTGACTGTATATTCCTTTCCGCTTTCCGAATCCACAAATGTGAAATAGGAATGCTTGAAGTTATCCACTTCTTCCACCTTGGTCACCGTTGCCTCTGCTTTTATCCCATCATATTGTTGGATCATACTGCCGACCCAGAATACAGCGGCAACTCCCAGCCATAGCACCGTCAGCCCGGCAAACAGCCATCCACAGATTTTAGTAGATACATACAGCCACGAAGAAAGAAGTGAGGGTTTATTCATAAGCGAGCATATTGTAACAGTTACAAAGCTTTATGTCAATGTTTTATCATATTGACGACAGGGATTTATCTGAACTATCGTGATAAATAAAAGCGAGAAATCAGCGTCCCGAAAATTGGCGGGCCTCAAACTCCGCCCGATACAGCTCGAGATTCTGCTGCTGCGCCTTGAGATAGCGAGCATCCGGCCGCAAAGCATAGGCTTTTTTGAATAAGGCCGTGGCGGCAGGATAATCCCCATAATGGCGGGCAAGCATGCCTATAAGATAAATGGGCTCGGGCGCTTGCGGGTGGAGCTTATGCGCCAGCCGGGCAAGATTAAGCGCCGATTCCCAATCTTTATTACGGCACGCCTGCACTGCCTGACGCAGCTCCGCAGAAGCATTTTTTACATTCACCTGCACGGTGTAGGTTTCACGCTGCGGCAGTATATCGGGTAGAATCTCGGCAACGAACCGGCCACATAAGGCCTGCAAATCAGGGCGGGTATAGGGGGGAATGGTATCGGTAACGGTGTGATTGCGCTGCCACAACACCTCGGTACCATATACCAAACTGACGCGAGCACGCAATTCGGCATGGGTTAAGCCCTTATAAGTTCGCTGCATACGGCGCTCGTGAAGAATATTGAGTTGTTTCTTGCTCATATGCAAGGGTTCTCGGTACTCCCCCACCTCGTTGAGCCGAATCGACGACTCGTCAATCACCAAATGGACCGACGGCCCTGAGGAGGTAGTTTGCAGCCCCACCCCGGCACGCTGCATTGCTTGGGAGAAACCTTTTTTCAACGCATG
>JAFYUT010000037.1 GCA_017549485.1 Akkermansia sp. | reverse complement strand
GGCATAGCCCATGGTGGAGTCGAACGCGCGGCGCTTGATACGCCCCTCGGGTATCGACTTGGCCACCAGCTCGGCCCCCTCGCCCCAGCGCTGCTCAATAGAATGCTCACCCACGGGCAAATCGCGGCTGCTGGCCCACTGCATGGGCGTGCGGCCATGAGATTGCAGCTTCTTGGTCACAAAATCCACAAACTGTGCCGCATTCGGTATGCGCACCTCATCTGCCCCGAAGTGAATGATGGGGCACAGCTCCTTGGGTACCTCCTTGCAGAACTCATCCAGCAACTCACCCACAATCTTCATCCCCTGCTCCGTGTGCATCTTGAACCCGAACGCACGCTCAAAGTACGCACTGTGCCCGGGCATATCCAGCTCCGGTATCACGGTGATGTTGCGTTCTGCCGCATACTTGCACACCTCGCGTATCTGCGCATAGGTGTAGGTGTCATTCTTGTCGCGGGTGCGGTGCTTGGGGTCGTTCAGCTCGGGGTAGGCTTTGCACTCTATGTGCCAGGCGGGGTAATCCGTCAGGTGCCAATGGAAGGTGTTCACCTTGAGCTGAGCCGCCATGTTCAGCTCCTGTTTCAGGCGCTCTATGGTGCGGAAGTTGCGCCCACAGTCCTGCATATACCCGCGGTACTTAAAGGCCGGCCAGTCCGTCATCTCACAATAAGGCAATTTGCCGTTACCGGTAGCCAGCATTTGGCGCAAGGTTTGCACGGCGTTGAATCGAGCAGCATCGGTGCATGCCGTTATTTGCACACCGTCCTTATTGATAACCAACTTATAGCCCTCTGCCAACTGCTGTGCAGGTATCTCCTTGGCATCTCTGATAAATCGTACCGTCAACGCCTTCTTGCCTTTCAGTTGCGTGGCGGCCTCCCGACACGCTACCTGCACTTTGGTGCATATCCTGCTGTGCGGAAAATCATATACCGGTTTCAGGCTACCGATGTCTGAGACATCCAACGCTCCCTTCCCCCACTCTACCTGTTGCGGAAACGGTATCAACGCCACCGGGGCCTCGGCTTCATCCTTCACTTCATGCGGTGAGGTCCACGTCGTCGGTGCAGCCTCGGCGGTCATCCATACGGTCGGGGTCGCCAGCGCCAACCCCGCCAACATTATGATTGTTCTGAGCATGACACTATATCTACCACACCCCGACGGGGAAGTCAAGGACATTGACAAGTTACAAGTTACGATGGACAAGTTTTTAAGCTAGGCGAGCGGAGCTCGCGGAATTTCTAAGTCCCGCGTGTGCGGGGCGACAAGATTATTAGCCGGAGGGTGGAGGGAGGCCGCGACTGCGGGCGAACGGAACCTCCGGTGATGAGGCATAAATATGGGAACCCCGTTGAAAACGGTGGTGACAGAAAAGCGCGGCTTAATAGGGCTAAGGTAGTTGCATTTACAGGTTACCCGTCTTCGCCACGGTGTGGCTACGCCGTGGCAAGCGAAGTTCGGAATTCAGGCTCGCTGGCGCTCGCGAAAAGAGCAAAGCCTAAGCACTTAAAATGCTTAGGCTTTGCTTTATCCTGCGAGCTTTGCTCGCCTATATTCTTAACTTGTCAATCGTAACCTGTAACTCGTCAATGCAAATCACTTTCTGCGGCGGCGGGCTGCGAGGGCTGCCAATGCCAGCAGGCTCAGGGTTGCGGTTGAGGGCTCGGGAACGCTCATGTACAGGCGACCGGCCTCAGTGTCAATAAAGGTGGTAATGATGACACCTTCCAATCGGGGATCAATATCCACACCGGTAATCAGCTGCAAGTTTTGGTCCAGATAAGACTGATTGAACTCCAAGGCGACATAATCATGTTGCAACAAGGCATCTGCCAACAAGGTACCGATAGCGACGTAACCCGTACCGGTAAGGTCAACATCCTTGAACATATCGGTGGTATAGATGATACCCTCGGCTCCGGCCATCAGGCCCAACTCCAGCATCCCCTCTGCACTCATGGTGGTAGGCCGCAGCGTTTCAAGCGTACCTTCACCAAGATTCTCCATGACCAAGGTGGTGTGATTCAGCGTCACCTTGTTGTGAGAGGCGGGAGAATGACCGGCCACCTGTGAGTTGTCGTACATGTGCACTCGGCCTAACTCTAAGGATGTAGCCTCCTTAATGGAAAGCAAGGTATTCTTCATGGTGCAGCCATCAATGCATACCGTGCCATCTTCAGCTTTACTGAAAGAAGCCTCCGTTATCTCTGCGAACACCACATCTTTTTCACCCAAACGAGTCATGGTCACGGCGCCATCTGCATATTGCAGCTGACCATCATGAACCTCCGTTTCAATGGTGTTCAATGAAGAGGAGCCGAATCCTAACGTACCACCGAATACATCCACCGTCCCGTTAAATGCAGTTGTATCACCGTTGAAGATTTGGCTACCGTCTGATAACTTCGTCAAGTTGATGTTACTCATGATTGTGGCAGATGATACGGCAGGCGTTTCTTCATCAAGACCATAAATAGACAGATGTTTATATTCATCTGTGGTGGACTTGAAAGTCTCGCCATCCGCCAAAGTTTCCGTCACTTTACCGGCAACAATATAAGCATCTGAATCATCGCCCACAATACTACGAACAACAATGTCACCAACAAGGCCCAAAACCACCTGATCCGTCTCGGAAGCACCGGTAAGAAGCTCAATATCTGAATACTGGTAGAAATATGAAGCGTATATTTGTTCAGGGTCATCAGTTCCTATATTCAACGCTGCATATCGATAGTTTTCTGTATTGGTAGATTCTAAAGTAATGCGACCATAAAATTCCACAGCCTCCAGATTGAAAACAGTAATGTCGGACGTTTTGGAATTGCTACGGAATATCATATTATCATTTACCGTATCATCTGATACGCCGATCAAAATGCCGATATCAAATACGCCGGCTAACCCTTGGTTTGATGAGTCAAGAGAAGCATCTGTACCGAACACGGCTTGCCCCGATACTTGCAATCTATCTATTCCAATTGTCGTATCTCCCGCAGTGATATCAGTTGTGACAGACGCAGCGTTTTGCAGGTAAAGTGCAATGTAGGCATCTCCGTTGTTATGAGACCCATCCAACTTCAGAGACTTCTCTCCATTTACGTAAATGTACGATGCAATAAAGGCATTGTTTTCAACGTCAAGCACACCACTATAATCCTCTACATGGAACATCGTGGTCGTCAGATTCGCAGCCGATGCATTGGTGGCAGCCTTCAGCGTCAAGTTGCCGGCACCTCGTAACACGCCATGTGTTTCGTCAGTACTAACAGCTGTAGCATTCTTCCAATGGTTTGCGATAACCACCTCACCACCGGCGGCAATATCAATCACAGCCGTTTTGATTTCTTGATTGAATGTAGCCTCGGCGCCTGCGAGGACATTAACCTGACCGGTTACGACGGCACCATTAAAGGTGGCTGAGCCATCTGTGGCTACATCAATTTTGCTGGTTGTAACACCGGCATTAAAGACCGTATCACCCTGCACGGTCATGTTGAGAGAACCGTTAGCGTTTTTGCTTACAGCACCGTTCATGGTTGTAGAGACATCGGCATTACCGATAATCAAGCTCAAGGTGCCGTTATTGCTGTTCATTTGAACGCCCTTGGAATCAGCAGCCATGAGTTCACCGCCACCAACCATCTTCAGTTCCGCCGTTTTACCGGCAGCCATATTTTTAACAATAAAACCGCCTTTCCATTCGGATGTACCGTTACTTCCGATGCTGAAGTGAGGATCATCTGCAGATGATGAGTCTAAGATAAAGTCTCCGGCACCACTGATACCGCCAGCGAAGTTATATGTACCGTAAGTACTATAAGCTGTCAGTGTCAGTCCGTTAACCCCCAATTCAACATGGGCGGTCACATCATCGCGTTGAATCCAGCCACTCATTCCATTAATAGAAATGTTCGATGAGGCGTTACCCAACGAGGCCAAGGAAGTACCGTTAGCAGAGGCATTGGTAATAGTTACTGTACCGGTCCATGCATCCCCCACGCTTACGCCGGAGCCAACGTTTCCTGTAAAATTATATTCACCACTACCGGTAACAATCATGCGTGCATGATCTCCACTCAATTGGAACTGAGAACTATTCAATGACTGATTTTCTCCGATATTCAGCGTTAAAACCATTTTACCGCTCACAGAAACAGTACCGGTATAATTATCAACGCGATCAATCCATAGATTAGAGGTATACTGATCACCAGTCTTAGCCTGAGATACCGTTAAATTGCCGGCGCCGGAAAGAATACCGATATTAACACTACTCTTCCAGTTGGTTGTGAGCGCTAATGAAGAATTAAGCGTCAAAGAATTTATGCGAGTAGCATCAGCCTTGGAGAGTTTTTCCGACGATGTATCGTGTATATAAATGGTTGAATTGGTTGCCCCCTCTACAACCGTCATACTCTTGAGTTCAGGGGCAACATAATATAAGTTAAGGGTACCGCCATTCAGGTCGAGCGAAGAGAGCGAGGAGAAATTCGTAGAATAAGCAGCGGTGTTTGAGCTGTCATTACCCAAAGTTAACGAGACTCCGGATGCAAGCTCTAAGTTACCGGCAAATTTCACGCTACCACCATTACTAAAGGCAACATCTTTTTTCAATTCCATGGTACCTTGGCCGGTCGTTTCGGTCAAATAAGCAGCAGCATTATCCGTATTAATAATCAATCTAGCCGCAGACGAGCCCAAATTAACGGCACCGTTGTTTTCAATGATGAAAGTCTCTAAAGAACCACCTGTTAAATTCAAGGTGCCTTTTGTAGAGACTTTATATTTAAGAGCCCCGGTGGAATTGGCAGCACCGGCACCGACAACATCCACGCTACCGTTGTTAATAAAGAAATCTCCCGTTGTACTTTCCCCGTCAACAGTAAAAATAACATCACCGTCGGCATTAAGCCAAAGTGCAACAGAGTTACCAGAGTATGTAGCTTCATCTGTCAACAATGTATTTTGACCGGAGCCACCCACCAAGAAATACTGAATACCGCTTGAGGTATAAAAACCGTTTTCGTCATCAACGGAATAACGACCATTTTCGCCCAAAGCGTAAGCAGAATACTCACCCTCAATTTTTAACACTCCACCTAACACAAGTTTGCCATTGTTGACAATCCCTGCTCCGAAAGTTGCATTTTGAATCGTTATAGTGTTGGTATTAGCTGCATCTATTATTACATTACCCAACTTAAATGAACCGCCACCCAACGAGGCAGCATCACCGGACATCAAAACATCGTTAGAGCCGGTCTTCAATACAACTGGGGTACTCGCTGCACCACCCACAATGGTGACATTAAGAATAGCAGCTTCATAATCTTCAGTCTTCTGGCGATAAGCAAACGCTTGAGTGCCGGTTATCGTGAGGGTGCCACCATTGATAACAACCTCATTGTTCCAATTATTACCTTTTTGGGCATTGCCGCGGAATTGGGAAACCGTTAATTGGCTATCGTTGCCACGCATCACAACGCTACCGGGGTTATCGACAGCTTCATGCCCCAACAACAACTGACCTGCATTGACAATACCCCCGTTTTCAATAATCAACTGCTGACCGGCTCGTACATTGAGCTCACCGGCGCCATTACCTACAGTGATACTACCGCCTTTGATGACTGTCCAAGTGCGCCACGTTCCATAGCCGTCATGTTTCCAAGAATTGAGTATCAGCGATGCCGTATTATCCGTCCCTACAACATAATTTGTGCCTAACGTAACATTTGTTTTGTCTCCTGATGTCTGAATGCCAGTTTGAGCAGCAAGCTTTACTGTACCGGCACCTGTCGTCTTATTCATCAAGTTAACAAGCGCAATGTTTTTTTCCTTTGTCGGAGTATTGCCATCCGCATAAGTGATAGAACTTAAATCCAAAGTAGTGTTTGAGCTTTCTAATCTAATGGCGCCTGTACTAGACATGAAGCCTATTGCTTTCTCTTGCACTTTGAGCGTTATATCACTGCTGATATTGAGATTACCGGAGAAGTTTGACGTATCGCCCGCAAATGTCACATTGCTCTTACCGTCATACAGCATCATTTTAATATCACCACTACCGGAGAGCGCTCCATTAATAGTGAGTGTTGAGTTGTTTTGGAACCCGAAAACGGCATTTTCTTGAACCTCTACGTTACCATTCCACACTATATCTACGCCGGAGGTTTTCCAATAACCAATGCGCAGAGCAGCGTTGAGGGAAGCATGTGTCGTGTCGACATTCGTGGCGCCTACAATAAATTTGTTGCCATAGGTAGCATCAGCAGTAAAATGAATTTGTCCGCCTCCTACATACACATCCCCGGCATCTTCCAAATCAGCTGCGGAGTCAGCAACGAAGCTACCACCTGCTACCCAAAGACTTTCTGCGGTTATTGCGTTAAGATAATTCTCTTTATCATTGGTAGAATTATTGCCACTTAATTTGACATGAAGACCATCTGCATTGATTGTGTACGTTTTTTTGGCGGCCGAAGCCATATCATACGCCGTATTGGTCGTAGGCGTCAAGGTTGCAGAATCACCGGGAGCCGTGACGCTTTCATACGTAACATCTGCCGGCCCTGCAAATGCAGCCCAAGATGTAGCAGATATTGTAATCCCGATAGCAGGAACCATAATCATAGCCCCAAGCAGCGCGGAACGGAGACTCTTCGGAAGATGTAATTTCATATAGATTGAGTGATGAAAGCTTATCTGTAGAACCGTGGACGGCGTAGGTACAGGCATAGCCCGAGGCTACACGCCAAGTCGATTAATGGTAAGTTACACAATAGGAGATGAGATGTCAAGCAGGAAGTTGGAGTTTTTTCATTTTTATCTACATTTTTTGTATGAATTAACAAAAGCAAAAATAATAATTGCAGATTTTTAACAAAAAAAACATTTACAGGTTACCCGTCTTCGCCACGGTGTGGCTACGACAGTTACATTTACTGGTTACAAGTTACCCGTCTTCGCCACGGTGTGGCTACGCCGTGGCAGGCGATGGACAAGTTATTTACATTGACGAGTTACAAGGTACGATTTACGAAGTTCAGAATATTGGCTCGCGTTCGCTCGCGAGCCGATGCGATGCCGCATCACAACTTACTGCCGTAATTTCGGCGGCAACTAATGTCTGGGCTTTGCATCATCCCGCGAGCAAAGCTCGCCTAACTCATATACTTCGTCAATCGTACTTCGTACTCCGTCAATACGTTTCGCTCGCGGAAATTCTAAGCCCCGCGTAGGCGGGGCGGTATAGGGTAGCCCCACCGGGGCTCATAGATTAGGCGGGCATGAGCCCGCGTTAATTTTGCTATTTCGTTATCCTTTCTGAAAGTCTTTGGGACACGAGTGTACAAATCAGTGGAAATCAGTTCAAATCAGTAGAGAATCACAAAAATGGCTTGACTACTCCTTTAAAAGTGCTAGAATAACCCTGCGCCTGGGAAGGGATGCTCTAGCACCCCGTCGCTTATCAGAAGCCACCCTGGGCGCTCATTTTTTTTACATTTGCCAGAATGAGACTCTTTTACTTAGATGAATCAGGCAACCCCGAGCTTTCGGGGGCTTCTGACAGCTATGTTTTGGTAGCTGTCGGGATTCCTATTGAAAAGTGGACAGCCTGCGATAAAGCCATCAATCAACTGAAAGCTTCATATAATTTGCTTAGTTCCGAAATCCACACAGCGTGGATGTTGCGTTCGTACCGGGAGCAACAAGAGATAGAAGGCTTTGATTCTATGCCACATGAGGAGCGTCGCCAAGCCGTTATTCGGGTGCGAGAACAGAAAGTACAGAATTACAAGGCAAATAAATCTCCCCAAGCGTTAAAAAGTCTCAAAAAAATCTACAAAAATACTGAACCCTATATTCATCTGACTTATTCGGAACGAGAGCGTTTCATATTTGATTTAGCAGCAAGGGTTAAATCTTGGTCTTTTGCTCGTATATTTGCGGAGGTAATAGACAAGAAAGATTACCGCCCTCCCAAGCCCGATTTGACTCCGGAGGTTCAGGCCTTTGAACGTATCGTAACACGAATTGAAAAGTATCTTTCTCACATTTCCAATGAGCAAAAGGTGTATGGTTTGTTGATTCATGATGAATGCGAATCCGTCACAGCTTCCCATGTCTGCAACATGAAGAGATATCATCGCCGGGGTACCTTTAAATCTGAGATTAAGCACATCATCGAAACTCCTCTTTTTGTCAGCAGCGACCATACCAACATGGTACAAATTGCAGATTGCTGCGCCTATGCTTTACGTCGCTACTACGACTCAGCAGATGCTGCCCTCTACACCCCCATAAAAGCCCGTGCTGATAAAATTGGTTCTGATATCGTAGGGTTTAACCACTACACCTCAAACAATCGTTGCGAGTGTGACCTGTGTAAAGCAAAACGCAAACGACAAGGAAAAGCATAACTGTTAACCCTTCGCCCAAGTTAGCAGGAGCAAGGTCTCCCCGAGCCCAAGATTGAGATTGTGCCTAATTTTGTGAACCACTCGATTTGGTTTAAGGACTTGTTATCTGCACAAGATGACGAAGATATGTCGAGAACAGAACTCTCTGAGCGTCAGAAGAAAATCATTATCATTATTAAATCGTCTCCGACAATCACCGCAAAAAAATGTCGGAGACATTGTCGGTGAGTCCGCGCACCGTGGAACGAGACATCTCGACACTAAAGAAAATGGGGGTACTGTGCCGCCGGGCGATTTAGATTGACGGAGTACAGAGTACGATTGTCGAAGTTCTGAAGCTTGGCTCGCTTACGCTCGCGGAATTTCTAAGCCCCGCGGGTGCGGGGCGGCAAGATTATTAGCCGGAGGGTGGAGAGAGGCCGCGACAGCGGGTGAACGGAACCTTCGGTGATGATTGATAAATCGTGGAACCCCGTTGAAAACGGTGGTGACAGAAAAGCGTTGCTTGGTGGGGCTAAGGTAGTTGCATTTACAAGTTACAATTTACCCGTCTACGCCACTTCGTGGCTACGACAGTTACATTTACAGGTTACAAGTTACGATGGACTAGTTAAAAGTTTGGCTCGCATTCGCTCGCGGGATGCTGCAAAGCCCAGACATTAGTTGCCGCCGTAATCTCGGCAGTAAGTCATGCTTGAGCTTTGCGCTTTTTGCGAGCGCAAGCGAGCCAATATTCTGAACTCGCTTGCCACGGCGTAGCCACGAAGTGGCGTAGACGGGTCAATCGTACCTTGTAACTCGTCAATGTAAATAACTAGTCCATCGTAACTTGTAACCTGTCAATGCGATTCCCCTTGAGGGAAATGAATGTCCGTGAGATGGGGTTGCCGGATTGGGAGGCAAGGCAAGAGAAGCGGGGTTGACCATCCACCGGGGTTTGCTGCACGGTGAAGGCGATATCTTTGAGGACATCTCGCTTTTTCCAGGAATCGAAACAGGTGCGGAGGTGGCGGAGGAGGTCGGATTTACTGAAGAGCGCCACCCCGGCGGTTTCGGAGTGATATTGCACATCCTCAGAGAGGTGGGGGATTATTTTTTCAAAGCTTTGGGTGGCCATGCAATCAGCAAAGAGGTGCGCGGCGTCTTCCTCGGTAAGGGGCGGCACGGGGGGGAGTGTGACCGTAGCAGAAACATCAAGCAAGGGGGCGGAGCCGTGCAGCTCGGCTCTCAGCGAGAAGTCGGCCTCTGCGGTGGGGGCGGGGCCGAGGTGCAAGGTAGCAAAGCAGATATCCACCGGGCCATCGCCCTGCGGGGTCTGATTCATGTGGGCGGGGTATTGGCCGGGCTTGAAGCGGCAACGGTAGCCGTAGATATCCTCACGGTTGTTGACCACGCTATCCACCATCACCAACAAGAGCGAGCCTTGGGGGGAAAGCAAGCGCAGCTCGGGGCGACCGAAGCGGAAGAGGGGGAGGAAGGATTCTTGCATGCGGTAGCCGGCACGCACAAAGGCCGCCACCAGCTCAGCAAGGGGGGCACCATAGGGCAAGAGGGCATCATACTCTTGCAGGGCGACGGACTCGGCGGCATCTGCCTGAGACGCGGCGGCGGTTTCAGGGGAATCTGCCCAACAGGTGGCGGCGTCTACCAGAGAATCCGGGGCGGCAAGGGTGTGGCCGCGCGCGATGAACCACTCCCCCACGCGGGGAACGCGCCCGGCGAGCAGATGCTCAAACACGTACACGTTGAAGAGGAGACCGGGCAGTTGCTCATGCACGGGGGCTTGCAGGCAATAGCCTTTGAGCCCGCAAAAATCAACCGGTTTAACCGCCTGAATGCGAGAGGCAAAGGCGCGCACCTGCACGGCGGCGGAATCTATACGAATACGGGTTTTGCGGCAGAGCTCAAAAGAATCTGCAAAGATGCTGACGGCCCAGCGCAGGTGCATGCCTACTTTCAGGCGGTCGGGGAACATGGAGAGCTCTGCACAGGCGGCATGGTAAATGTGCCCGCGGACATCCATCAGCGCCACGGAATCACGCTGAACGGAGTCAATCTCCAGCTCGTTGACGGGGTTTTCTGCCGAGTAAATACCGGCACGCACCACGCGCAACGCGCCGTCCCGAGCCCCGCGGGTTTGCACCAGCATGAGGGGGAAATCCCCTGCGCCGGAGCAGCGCAGCTCATGAGAATCGGGCAAGTGGCGGTGGGTGGCTACCCCGGCAATGTAGGGGTAAATGCGTGTACCGGCGTTGGCGACCTCGCGCACGAGGTTATGCTCTTTTAGCAAGGCGGCGCCCCCCAGGTAATGCGGGGTGCGGTCTGCCGCAGGCAAGAATTGGCGCACGGCGGCATCTGCGCCCCAGCGGCCACGGGTGCGCACGGTGTAGATGGAGTCTACCACGCAGCGGGCGGCATCTGCACGGAGGTGTTGCACCACACAGGGCAGCACCCATACATCTGCCGCGGGGTGAGACTCTGCCCAGCTGACCTGTTGGAGAGAGAGCGCTGCGTGTGAGGCGGGGGAGCTGAGGCACAGCACATATACGGCCACCTGCGTGTCATGGTGCTCTGCCGTATAGTGCGGGGAACCATCGGCCGCGCGCAGGGCGTCAATAACGCGGTTGCATACGGTGCCCGAGGCATGCTCTGCAACCACGGCAGCCAAGGCAGACTCGGCCAAGGCCAGTACGTCAGACTCTTTCCACGCGCTCATCTCGGCCACATCTTGAGCGGATGCAGCGCGAGCCAGGATTTGGGGGGTGATATTACGGACGGACATACCGGCAATCAAACGGCACCTTGCCTGTCAAAAAGTTCTTTGTAAAGCGGGCATGTGGCGTAGAGGGTTTCATGCGGGCCATCGCCCACGATGCGGCCATGCTCAAAGACAAGAATGCGGTGCGCATGGCGCAGGGTGCTGAAACGGTGCGCCACGATGAGGGTGGTTCTGCCCTGGGCCAATTGGTCCAGCTCTTGCTGGATTTCGCGCTCGCTCTCGGCATCGAGCGAGGCGGTCGCTTCGTCCAGAATGAGGAGGGGGGCATCTTTCACAAAGGCGCGGGCAATGGCCACACGCTGGCGCTGGCCGCCGGAAAGTCCGGAGCCCCCCTGCCCCAGTTGGGTGTCAATTCCCTGAGGCTGGTTATCCAAGAATACAGATACGCGGGCGGCATCGGCAGCGGCTTGTATTTGCGCATCGGTAGCGCCGGGTTTGCCCAGGGCGATGTTCTCGCGAATGGTACCGCTGAACAAGAGGGCCTGCTGCCCTACGATGGAGAGCTGCTCACGCAGGTCGTGCATGGTGACATCGCGCACGTCGATACCATCTACACACACGCTGCCTTGCGTGGCATCATAAAAACGGGGGATAAGGCTGGCAAAGGTGGTTTTGCCGGCACCGCTGGGGCCCACCAAGCCCACAATCTGCCCGGCGGGGATGTGCACGTTGATATCTTTGAGCACGGGTTTGCCGGCATCGTAAGCAAAGGTGAGGTTGCGGAAATCGAGCTCGCCTTTTACCTTGGCAGGCATGGGCAGCGGGTTCTCAGGGTCTTCAATGGGATTAGGCTCTGCCAGTATATCCTCCAAGCGGGTGAGTGAGCCTTGGGCCTCGTTCAAACGGTTGAAAGCTTGACCGGCTTTTTTCATAGAATCAAAGGTGAAGAACATGGCCAAGGCGAGGGCCATGAAGTCCTCCTCCCCCATGCCGCTGTTTTTGCCGGATATCAGCAAGAACGAAAGCGCCAGAGCCGTTACGGTCTCCATAATGGGGATGATAAGGCGCTGGTATTTCACCAGTTTGGCCATATTGCGCTTGTAGCCCACCGAGGCGGAGGCGAAGTCGGCAATCTCGCGTTCCTCCAGAGCGTAGGCGCGAATCTCTCGCTGGGTTTCAAGGTTTTGCTGCACAACGGTGTTGAGCTCACCCAGCTCGGACTGGGCATTTTTGGCACGCTGAGCAATGCGCTTGCCGAAGCTGACGATGGGCCAAGCCGCCAAGCCGATGAACAGCAGGGCGATGGCCATCTCAGGGCTGCCGGTGCTGAACAGCAGATACATGGATGCACTGAACGCGCACACGCAGGTGATGGGCTGTTTAACCAAGTCATTCGCCACGTGAGAGAGCACATGCTGCACGTTACTTGAATCGGCCACGATGCGGCTCACCAAATCACCCTTAGTCTGCCCCTCCAGATAAGCAATAGGCAACTGCTGCACATGGTGGAATACCGTGGTGCGCAAGGACTCCAGAATACGCAGGCCCAGTATATTGACCACCACGTGATTAGCCCACATGGCCACGCCACGTATGGCAAAGACAAGCGGCATGGAGGCACAGGCCAGCAACAACAGGGTGGCGTGCTCCATCTCTCGGAACGCGGGCACATACTGCATGAGCAGCGGCTGCGCGCCCTCACCGTTATAGAATACGACGGGGAATACGTACTTGACCATGAACGGCACAGCCAGGCCACTGGCCGCCGCCGTAATCAAACCGGTGATAAATGTAATAAGCAGCCAGCGAAAATGCGGCATCAGGAATCGCTTGGCGAAGCTAAGAACTCTCTTCATCATACAGTGGTCTCCTTTCCGTCTTGGTCAGCGCTGCGCACCTGCTCATCGTAGAGGGAGCGGTACAGGGCGCTGGTTTCATACAGCTCGGCATGCGGGCCGTCGGCCACGATGCGCCCCTCGTTGAACACGAGAATGCGGTCTGCCATGCGGATGGTGCTGAAGCGGTGCGCAATCACAAAGGTGGTGCGGTTGCTGGCCATGTCTTCCAACGCTTTCTGGATGACGGCCTCGCTCTTCATGTCGAGGGCCGAGGTGGCTTCGTCCAAGATGAGAATGGGGGCATCTTTCAAGATGGCGCGGGCGATGGAAACGCGCTGTTTTTGACCGCCGGAAAGGCCGCCGCCGCCCTCTGCCAGCATGAGGTTGTAGCCCTCGGGCTTCTGCTCGGCAAACTCGGTAACACAAGCGGCATCCCCCGCGCGGCGTACGGCGGCATCATCTGCCCCGGGCTTGCCCACGCGTATGTTCTCGGCTATGGTATCATGGAACAAGGCGGCAAATTGAGACACCAAACCGATGGAGGCGGTGCGCTCCTCTCGGGAGACCTCGCGGAGGTCCACCCCATCGATACGGACGCAGCCGCTGTCAGGGTCATAAAATCTGCTGACCAAGTTGATAAAGGTTGTTTTGCCGGAACCGCTGGGGCCTACAAGCGCCACGGTTTGCCCGGCAGGGATATGCACGGAGATGTCGTGCAGCACGGTTTTCTCCTCATTGTATGAGAAGGTGACATGCTCAAAATCTACATTGCCGGCCAAGGGTTGCGGCAAGGCGGTGGGCTGAGCGGGCTCGGGCGTTTCATCGTGCGCCTCCAGAATCTCATTGATACCGCAGAGCATGGTCTCCATCACACGGCAGTAGTTGGCCACGGTGCCCAAGCGTTTGATGGGGTCGTAGCAGAAATAGAACGCCGTGGCAATAGCGGTGAATTGTGCCAAGGTGAGGCCATCTCCGCAGCTGCGGTACAGGGAATAGGCCAAGGCCAGCGCGCTGACGATTTCAATGGAGGGCGAGACCGAGGCTTTCCACGATTCCACGCGGATGATGGCTTTGTTATAGCGGGCAATGCTGGCATTGAGCAGCTCTTCGCGGTGATTTTGCAGGTTGAAGGCACGCACCTCACGCTGGGCAGAGAGGGCCTCTTCAACATCAGCAGTGACGGAGTTCATGCCCTGCAATACCTTGCGCATTTTTTTGACCATGCGCTTACCGACAAAACGCACCAAGGGGATGCACAGAGCCGTGATAATGAGGTTGCCCAGCAAGACGGCTGCATTTTCATTGGTAACGGCTACGTATATCAAATACCCCACGGCGGCCACCAAGGTAAGCGGCTGTACCACAACATCGTTCAGCACCTGAATTAACAGCTGTTGCAAGGACTGCGTGTACTGAATAACGGCTGTCATCAACTTACCGCGGGAGTTGCGGTCGTGGAAGGAGAAGGAGAGATATTGCAAACGGGCAAAGACGTCGGAGCGGATATCGGTCATCAACCCCAAGCCGACTTTGGAAAGCAGGTAGGCGTTATAATAGGTGGCCAAGCCTCGCACCATCATCACCAGCGGGATAAACAAGGCGGCCCCCCACATGACGAGGATGGCTGTATCGGCCCCCTGCCCCATACCACCGGGTATACAAAAATCAATGATACTCAACAGCCACGCAGGCGCAGGCTCTGTACCGAACACGATAGGCACAATACTTTGCACAATTACCGGCAATCCGAACCCCGCTGCCGCACCGGCCAGAATACCCGCCATGATGCCCGCCACCACCATAAACCGATAGCGCGGCAGGTATTTTTTCAAAAACGGTTTCACCAGAACCCAAAAGCTCTTCTGTTCCTCATTACTCATATACCGATGTTCAGTATACCACAACCACCAGCGGGATATCAACCAAAAAATTGATTGAAGAGCATGTTTCATTTACAGGTTACAAATTACGATGGACAAGTTTTGAAGTTTGGCTCGCTTCCGCTCGCGGAAAGAGCAAAGCCTAAGCACAACTTACTGCCGGGATGCTGGCGGCAACTTATGCTCAGGCTTTGCCTAGTCCTGCGAGCGCAAGAGAGCCGAATTTCTAAGCCCCGCGTAGGCGGGGCGGCAAGATTATT
>JAFYUT010000036.1 GCA_017549485.1 Akkermansia sp. | reverse complement strand
TTCCCCGTCATTCGTGAGTGGGTGGATGGCTTGAACAACCTGTATTTGGTGGGGCGCAACGGCATGCACCGTTACAATAATATGGACCACTCCATGCTCTCCGCTATGGAGGCTGCCAACAATATCGCTGCCGGTATTACCACCAAAGATAACATTTGGAACGTAAACACGGAGAAAGAGTACCATGAATCTAAATAAGAGTACTATAGGGATAACCAATTATACAATCATTTTATTAGTAATTGTAATTTGGGTGCTTTTTTTGGTGTTTGGTTTACCTTTGTTCGATGGTACTAATTTATCAAATGATGCAATATATGGATATGCACAGGATATAGATTCCGAAATAGTAACGGACTGGCATAGTTCGTTGTTTGGTTATGAAGGGATTGCGCTTAAACGCATGGCGCGATTTTTCGATATTCATTTATGTGGTAAAGCGTGCATAACTGTAATGGCTAGCATTATTGTTACTCTGATGATGTTAGCTGTTTCATATTTAACATATGTTGGTTGCAAAAAAAGTTTATGGTGTGTTTTGTTGCCGATATGCGTGTTTGTTGTTACTAGAATAAACGAAGCCCAGTTTGAATGGCGCTTGGATCATTTTTTCGTTTATCTTTTGTTTTGTTTGGTTGCTGGTATTGTGGCCTTGTATCGAATCCGTAGAAAGTGGTGGAAAACAGGTGTAACGTTGTGTGTATTGCTTGTGTTGTGGCATTGTTGTGCGTTTAGAAAAAATTCGATAATAATGGCTCCGGTTGTTATGGGGGCTGTGTGTTATTCGTATGAAAAGTTTAGACAATTTTCATATAAGAAAGTGGTAGGTTTTATTTTATTGCTCACATGTAGTTTTGCTGCTGTTGTTGGTCCATTGATGAACTTCATAATGCCAGCTGTTAAAACATATCCAATTACACCTATGTTGGTATCGGATGTTCGCATCGCCCATATCTTGAATGGAACGCAGGATTCTTTTTTAGATAATAGCTGTGTGGTGGGGCGTTCTTTGATGCGAGATAATCTTATAGGGGCTCATTGGCATTTTATGCATGGTAATGAGGAAACTTGTTTACTTTGCAATATAACAAAGAAAAAGAACGTATATCATTGTTCAAATCCGTGGCCTCTGTTTCTTGAAGGTTGGAAAACTATACCAAAGGAAATGCTGGTTGCAAAATTAATCCAAGTAGTGCAATTTTATCGAATAGATAAAGTGGTGTTGCCTCTGGAGTTTATTATTGAAAAGGCTTATCCCTGTATTGCCTCTGATAGCCGTATTAATTGGCCTAATACATTTTCCAGAAGGGAGATAGTACTGATATGGGGGACTTTTTCTCTGTTGTTAATAACATCACAAATTTCGTTTAAACGATATAAAAAGAATGGAAAAAATGCAGTTTCTTTTGATGCGTTTTATCTTTTCGCTGCAAGTTTGGCGTTTGTTTATGCTTTGAGTTACGCCATTGTTACGCCTACTACAGATTATCGTTATTTAATGCCTTCATTATGTTTAGGCCAGCTGATACTTATATGTTGGTCTGCTCGCATGGCCGCGCTTTTATATAGAACTCATATGTGTCGATGAAATATCATATATACTCGTGAGATTAGTTAGAATGGTATTTCCGTGGCGGTCTTACAGATTTGCAGATAACCTCCCCGTCATTCCTCGACTTTTTTGACGCAGTGCCCTAAAAATATTAAAATTGATAATTTTTTTCTTGACATAGTGTGTGGTGAGGAGTAGTGTATATGTATGATTTCTGTTAGAAAATTATTTTCAATTTTGCTAATGTTTGTTTGTTCATTTGTGCATGCGGATGAGCTGCTGGAATTGTATGATAAGCAACAGAAATTATTGGAGAATTGGGATAAGAATGCAACGACTTTGAATTGGTTGGGTGAAGATACGACGCTGACTTCGTGGAGGTTAGAGTTTGATTTGCTTGTGGAAATGGAGGGTAGTGCCGTTATTTTATATACTAGAAACGACCCCAATTATGCGCGTAAAGATACGCGATTGAATATAGAAAATGATAATAGTGTTTTTATTAATATAGGTGGGGTGGTTGTTGATTCTAATGAACCTATATTTGATTTCAATAAGAAAGTATCCGTGACTCTAGAATTCATCTCTTCTTATGATGAATTTCAGCAGTTCAGCGAAGGTGTTTTCAACGTGAAATTTGATGATTATTGTATGTCCTATGTGGTCGAGGATGAGAAAGCTGCTTCTGTGGCATATCTTACCTCCGGTACATCCACATTGGATTCTACGATTAATGGAATATATAATTTTTCTAATATAAAATTGTGGAAATTGGAGAGTCAGTCCGTTCCTGAGCCTTCCGTGCCACTGTGTGCTCTAATTTCAATGATAGGCCTGGCTTGTCGGCGTAGACGCAACTAACTGGTTGCGTTAAATAAGGACTCTCGTCAGCGTTGGCTGACTCCGGGGCTCGCATACGATTGTTTCGTGTGCGTGATTTTTGTTGTGTGCTTTTTCTTGCTGTGTTTATCGCAACACGCTACCTTATATCAAACGCCGAGGAGTTACGGGGTGTATTAATTGCGTATGGACGAGGCGACAGATGACTATGAGCCGCGCAAGCGGGCAGGGGAAGAGGCCGGTGATATACTGGCAGAGGAGGCTCGGCTTGCAGAATTGGGGGTGTGGTATCCGCTCAATATGATGCACACTCTTTATTATGAAAGCAGTGCCGATGCTCCGGATGAGGAAATACCTCATATAGCCGAGCTGATGGCGCATGTGCCGCCAACCCTTAACACAACCATTCGAATTTATGAACAAGAAAATTGAATCAGACGGAAAACCAAGGGGAATACGCACAGCGGGGCTGGGCATTTTTTCTTTGGCAATGATTAATGTTGCTGCCATCGTGAGCTTGCGAGGCTTGCCGGCCGAGAGCGTGTATGGACTCAGCTCTGCATTCTATTATTTGTTTGCAGCGCTGTTCTTTTTAATACCCGTATCTTTGGTGGCGGCTGAACTCACAACCGGTTGGCCGCAAAAAGGCGGTGTGTTTCGCTGGGTAGGAGAAGCCTTCGGTACCCGCGCTGGATTTTTGGCGATATGGCTGCAATGGATTCAAACCACCATTTGGTTCCCGACAGTGCTGACCTTTGCTGCTGTCAGTATCGCGTTTATCGGGCCGAATCAGAGTTGGGACGTCGCTTTGTCTTCCAACAGTATCTATGTGCTCTGTATCGTATTGGCTGTATATTGGTTGGCTACTTTTCTCAACTTGGGAGGTATGCGTTCCAGCGGGGCCATTACTAAGTGGGGGGCTTTGCTGGGTACGGTGATACCCGCAGCATTGCTGATAGTGTTGGGCATGGCGTATTGGGTGCTGGGCAATCCCATAGACATTCAAATGCGTGCCGGTGACTTTTTCCCCGACCTTTCCAATTTCAATAATATCGTCTTGGCTGCCAGTATCTTCCTCTTTTACGCCGGTATGGAGATGAGTGCCGTGCACGTCAAAGATGTACGCAATCCCGGTCGGGATTATCCTGCGGCTATTGGTTTGGCAGCCATTATTACCGTGTGCATTTTCGTGTTCGGTACACTTGCCATTGGCTTTGTCATCCCGGGCAGCCAAATCAACTTGGTACAAAGTCTTTTGGTTGCTTATGATAAATTATTCCTGTGGATAGGTGTGCCCTGGTTGGGGAACGTACTGGCCATATTTTTAGCTTTCGGCGTGTTGGCTCAAGTTGTAGCTTGGGTGGGCGGTCCGTCCAAAGGCTTGTTGCAGGTGGGGATGGCCGGGTATTTGCCGCGCGGCTTGCAAAAGCGTAATGGCAATGGGGTGCAGGTTGGTATCCTCATTTTGCAGGGATGTATCGTAACGTTACTGGCGACTCTCTTTGTGATATTACCCAGTGTGCAAACTGCTTATCAAATCATTTCTCAGCTCACCATTATCTTATATCTCATCATGTACCTGCTCATGTTCTCTGCTGCCATTTATTTGCGTCACAAAGAACCTCAAGTGCAGCGTTCTTTCCGTGTGCCCGGTGGTACAATAGGCATGTGGGTGGTGGCCGGTGTGGGGCTGTTAAGTAGTTTGGTAGCTTTCTTTTTCAGCTTTATTCCGCCCGGTCAAATTCCCGTAGGTAGTCCCGCTGTGTATGTGGGCATTCTGGTAGTAGGTACAATCATATTCGTGGCCATACCTATGGTTATCTACTCTATGCGCAAGCCTGAATGGGCAGATGCCAAAGCCAAGGCCGAGTTTGAGCCTTTCGGCTGGGAACAAACGAAATAAACTTCCATTGGCTGTAATAATATCATGGTAACAAAAAAGCAGGGGAGTTATGCTCCCCTGCCGATTTTTTGTTTGAGCGAATCAATAAGTCTCATTGTTTATCCAGCGTCAATTTTCGCCAATCCGCCAGTACGGGGGCCAAGGGACCACTGGCCAGGCGTTTGCCTTGTGCATCCACCACGTAAGCCGCGGGAGGAGGCACAAGAATCGGGGCAGCACCGGGCAGATTCCCTAATTGGGCACGCATGGCAACCGGGAATGTGGCTCCTTGTTTGCTCAGGTGTTCTTCTGCCGTTGTCTCAGAGTTGTCAAAGCTTTCGTACAGGAGCTCAACCCTACCGGTTGCTCTCATTTCTTCGTAGGCTGCCAGTACATCCGGCAGCAATTTGACGCAGTGCGGGCAGGTAGATGAGGAGCGTACCACAAAATAGAACTCGGCATTCACATTCGGGCGGGCAGTGCCAACAAACTCCATCTTTTTGAGTGCTTGTCCCACAGGCGTGGTTGCCTCCGTTCCTTCAAATGCTGCTTGAGCTTTTTTGGCCTTAGCGGCAGCCTCTTTTTTTGCTTTTGCTTCTTTTTTCTTAGCTTTTGCTGCTTCTCGTTTAGCCTTGGCTGCTTCTTTCTTTTCTTTGCTGCTCAGCTTTTTCTTCTTTTCTTGTTTGGTTGCAGAGGTTTCTGCAGCCCATACCTGAGGCATTGTTAAACTGACGGAACAGGTAAGCATCAGCCCTGCGCGAAGAAGGGAGCGAATCATGGTGAAAGCGCGTTATGTGTTAATTCTCCTCTTGAGGGGCGGCAAGGGCAACCCATTCGGCAGGCATGCGGCAGGGGCGGCCTTGCGGCATTTGCACCAAGGCAAGGCGTTGGCGAACGCTTACACAAAGTTTGTCGTTTTCTGCACGGCGAATCTCTGTTTTAACGTACATGGAAGATTTTTCCACTTTCTCCAAGCAAGTATTCACGTGGATTTCATCTGCAAGGAAAGCAGGGGAATGGTAGTGTACCTCATGGCTTACAAGCACCAAGTGGCGGCCTTCTTTCGCCATGGCGCCGTAGTCCATACCCAGCTCAATGGCCATTTTGGTACGGGCTTCCTCTACCCAACGCAGGTAGGCCAAATTGTGTACCACGCCGCCGGCATCGGTGTCGTAGTACATTACACGGTAATTAAGAGTATATTGAGAGTTCATGGTTGTTTTTGGTGTTAAATTCCTTCGTCCAGCATGGAGAACATATCCATCTGTAAAATATCATCTGCGGGTTCAGCAACGGGCAGACCGTGTTCTCGGGATTTGCGGCGGCGGGTTTCTTTAGGCTCACGGCTGCCGGCACTCATCTCCAAATGGGTGAGAATTTGCTTGGCTCTCTCAATAATCGGTTTGGGCAGGCCGGCCAAGCGCGCCACTTGAATACCGTATGACTTATCAGCCGGGCCGGGCAGCACTTTGCGCAGGAACACGATTTCATCTTTCCACTCACGCACTTCTACATGGCGGTTGCTTACGCCGCTGTGAGTATGCTCCAAATCTACCATTTCGTGGTAGTGGGTGGCAAACATCGTGCGGCAGCCTATTTCATCATGCAGGTGTTCTGCCACAGCCCATGCGATAGAAAGCCCGTCAAATGTAGCGGTGCCACGGCCGATTTCGTCCAGAATAACCAGAGACCTCTGCGTGGCATTGTTGAGAATGAGGGCTGTCTCACTCATTTCCACCATAAAGGTGGACTGCCCACGCGCAATATCATCACTGGCGCCCACGCGGCAGAAAATACGATCCACCAAGCCGATGTGGGCTGAATCTGCCGGTACATAAGAGCCCATTTGCGCCATGAGGGTAATGAGTGCCACTTGGCGAATGTAGGTGGATTTACCTGCCATGTTAGGGCCGGTGAGAATCAGCACGCGGTCGTGCTCCTCATGCATATCCACATCATTGGGTACAAAAGAGATATCCGTTTGAACCTGTTCAATAACGGGGTGGCGGCCATTCTGAATCAATAGGATGCGGCTGCTATCCAGCACGGGGCGGCAGTAGTTGTAACGTTGCGCCGTTTCGGCAAGGCTCAGCAATACGTCAATCTCAGCCAGCGCCTCTGCACTTATCTGTATACGGTCTATGTAGCCCGCCACCTCATCTCTCAAGTGGCAGAACAGCTCGTATTCCAGTTGTCGAGAGCGCTCATCTGCTCCCAAAATGGTTCCCTCCATCTGCTTGAGCTCTTCCGTTACAAAACGCTCGGCATTTGCCAGCGTTTGTTTGCGCACATAGCGGTCAGGCACCTTGGCGTAATTAGCCTTGGTCACTTCTATGTAGTAACCGAAAACGTTGTTGTAGCGTATTTTGAGGGAGTCAATGCCTGTGGCGGCGCGCTCACGAGCCTCCAGCTGAGCAAGCCAGCCTTTACCTTCTCGGGAGGCCATGCGCAGTTCATCCAGCTGTTCGTTGTAGCCATCTCTCATCATGCCGCCCTCTTTGATGGTAACGGGAGGTTCATCTACAATGGCACGCTCCAGCAGGGCGGTAAGTTCACCGAAGTCTCCCAGATTTTGCAGCAGCGGTGTGAAATGTGGTTGCTTGCCCTCCAACACACGCAAATCTTCCGCAATGTCGGGCAGGCGAGAGAGAGAAGTGCCTAATGCCAACAAATCACGAGCGTTACCTGCATTTTGGGCCAATCGAGAAGTAAGGCGCTCCATGTCTCGCACGCCTTTCAGGGTGTCGCGCAGTTGACTCATCAGGAAACCTTCGGAAAGGAAGGTGCCAATGATGTCTTGGCGTCGTGTCAGCTCATTCAAATCGCAAATGGGGTGCAGAATCCAATCCCTCATTTTACGGGCACCCATGGGGGTAGAGGTACCATCCAGTGTACCCAGTAGCGTGTTTTTCATGCCACCGCGTGCCTCTACTAAGTCCAGATTACAACGGCTGGCAGTATCAATAAGTACGGCGTTATCCGTGGGGCGCAGGGAGATGCGACGCAGGTGATCCGTGCTGCGTCTCAACTGGTGTTTGAGGTAGTGCAGAATTGCGGCGGCTGCACCCAGTGCTGCTACCAGACCCGCACAACCGAACCCCGCCAGCGAGTGTACGCGGAAGTGGCTTTCCAAGAACGGCGTTGCAACCCCGGGGAGGAACGTATAGCCATCATAATACTGCGTGACCGGTAGCCCCGGGAAAAGCTCCTTTTGCTCATCACTCACCAGCATTTCACGTGGTTGAATGCGGGCAATTTCATCCGCCAGTGCTTCAAATGTATCGTAATCGGCAACGGTGAGTTCACCGGTGGTGTGATCGGCACAAGCTAAGCCCCAAGCTTTTTTCTCCTTGTAACAGGCTACAATGTAGTTGTGCTCGTTTTCGTTGAGTAGAGAAAGGTCTGCAAGCGTACCGGCGGAGATAATGCGGGTTATTTGTCGCTCCACCAATTTGCCGGGTACCGGGGTGTGCATTTGCTCAGCAATGGCCACACGCCGCCCTGTTTTGACTACTTGGCCTATGTAGTTTTCGGCTGCGTGGTAGGGTACACCACACATGGGGATGGTTTGGCGCTTGGTAAGCGTAAGCCCCAGCAGGGCAGAGCACTCTACCGCATCTTCAAAGAACATCTCATAAAAATCCCCTAAGCGGAAAAACAGCCACACATCTTCCGGTAAGCTCTGCTTCATTCGCAGATACTGGTCCATCATCGGGCTTATCTTGTTATCCGTTGCCATGCGTGGGTTGATTGTACTCCATTTGCCCCCTCATTTCAAGCTTTTTATGCCCCCCCATGACGCCGGCTCTGTTTACACACTCAATCTTTCCCTCCCTGCATGAAAAAAGGCTATCCTATGCGGATAGCCTTTCGTGGGAAGAAATTAAACAACTCTTATTTGCGTCTGCGGCGGGCGACAAGCGCAGCCAAGGCCAGCAGGCTCATTGTTGCCGTGGTCGGCTCGGGGATGACACCCTCAGCGCGCAGGTTGCGGTCGCTTTCATTCAAGGCAACATCAGAGAAGTACATGCTGTCAATCAAGTTAGTGTTGATGCCGGTGAGGGTGGTTACATCGTCCACATCGAAACCGCCGGAACCAACAGTGAAGTTGCCTATAACGGGTATATCTACTTTTAACGTAGAGTTGTCGTCAAATTGCCCCATGTAACGAAGCGTCACTTCGTTGCCATCTTTGATACCGGTAACAGTCAGGTAGAAAGAGGTATAAACCACTTGCTCCATGTATTCTCCATCATTGGTGATATTGTTATCACTTCCGAAGCTGTGAACAATATCCATTCTGGCCGTACTGATGGCAGATAATGTTGCTATTTCGTCCAGCGTCATTGCGGTCGCCTCACGGCTGCTTTCATTGATGGTCCAGTTATCCGTGTTCTGTTTTTTCATGTCAACACGGTATGTCTGATTCCTACCGGTGCCACCCAAATCTTTTGCGCCCTCGGCTGTGGATGCCACACCCAGCTGAAGCCCGGTACCGACACCATTTGAAAGCCCCTCGAACCATTCACCGCCCCACCCCATTGTCACATAGGTGCTGCGGTCATTGTACTCACCTCGTGAGTTTTCAAAGCCTTCTTTTGATGTGCCGCTACCTTGTATGGCGAATAATACGTTGCCACTGCTGTCGTAGGGATTCTCCCAAAAATTACCCTCACTAGGTTTGTTAGCAGTGGATACAATTTCTTGGAATTTTTTCGCGTTCAGGTTGACACCAATCGTCCAGGTGCCGTTGTCAGCACTTAACCCGGACATAGTGTTTCCACCGTCCCAGTATGTTACCGTTTCAGCTTGAGAGAGACCGGCAAATACAAACAGAGCGGGTAGTAAACCTTTGATTTGCATTTTCATCATGTATGTTGTTGTATTAGATTGTTTTTTGTTTTCCCACGGGTGGCACAGTAAGTACTCCTAAGTACTCCTAAGTACTCCTAAGCACTCTTAAGCACTCTTAAGCACTCTTAAGCACTCTTAAGCACTCTTAAGCACTCTTAAGCACTCTTAAGCACTCTTAAGCACTCCTAAGCACTCCTAAGCACCACATCGGGAGAAATTATACCATCATGTTATGAAAAAGTAAAGAAATAATTGTTATTGCACTCAAAAAAATAACTAATATTCATTTTAATGGAGCCCCTGATATAAAGAATCATGTCGGCAAGAGATTGGTATACAATATGTTTTCATTGCCGATGCGTATGTGGGTGATTTGCATTTGACAGGGCGGGGGGAAAAGACTACAATACGGGCACGATGCAGAGGATACTGTGCTTGATATTGCTGTTGTGTAGTTGCGTGTTCGGTTTGGAACCGAGCGAGGTAGTTGTGGTGTATAATGCCGACAGCGCCAAGAGCCGTGAAGCAATGCAGCGTTATTGTGCAGGGCGTCGTATACCGATGAACAACCGCATGCCCTTGTATGGAGTGGCGCGTGGGGATATCAGCCGTGCTAAGTTTGATGCCAATATCAAGTTTCCCCTCTTGGTGATGGGAAAGGAGCGCAGACTTATATGGCCTTGCG
>JAFYUT010000035.1 GCA_017549485.1 Akkermansia sp. | reverse complement strand
GTCAATCAATTATTTGAGCCTCTTCGAAACAGGAGCGTTGAAACATGAAATGCGACAGTGAAATCTGCATCGCATCCATTTAGGTGTACAGATGAAAGAGAAAAGGGGTATCTGCCGCATTTAGTTATACAATTCAGTTACCGGAACAAAAAGTTAAATTCAGCTTGCCAAGGTGAAGCCGGCGTGGTAGTCTGAGGGGTATGAGAGCATTGTGTGTGTTGATTGCAATGGTATTGGGGGGATTGAGCCAAGTGCAGGCGGCGTCCGAAACGACGGACCGCGTGATACATGGTTTGCTGCGATTGGGGCAGGGGGCTTTGGAGAATGAATTGGAGCGCCGAGAGGCTGATAGCAAGGCCGAAGCCGAGGCTGCCGCGCGTACCACGCCGCGGAAGGAACGAACTTGGAGCGACCGGGGCGCGGACATGGTGGGTACCTTTATAGGAACCGCAGCAGATGAGTTGGGTAAGCGCTCTACCTCGGAGGTGTTGGCGTTTTCTTTGAAGGACTCCATGGATGTGCTCATAGATGAGTACAAAGAGCAATACAAGAAAGAGGGGCGGCAGTATGCCAAAGAGCTGGGTGACCGCATGGTGGAGCGCGTGAAGGAGGACCCGAAAATCAGCTCTGCGCTTACGGCCATTCAGGTGTTGTGTTGGTCTATCATTGTGTACCTGAGCTTGGTGACGGTGTTTGTGTTCAGCTCATTTGTATCATTGCGCCGTGGCAATAAGAGCCTGCGCCGCAGTTTTGAGGAGCTCAGGAAAAAGTTTGACGAGCTGCAGCAGGAGAAAGCCGCAGCTCGTCAAGAGGATGGAGAAAGTTAATTGGCTTTACTGAGCAAGCGCAGAGAGCAGCTTGCCGTGTATGCCGCCGAAACCACCGTTGCTCATGACCAGCAAGACATCGCCCGGGTGTACGTGGGCAATGACGTGTGCCACGATGTCATCTACACCGGTGCCGAGGTAGCACTCTGTACCGGCGGCTGCAATGTCTGCCTTGAGCTGTTCTTCGTTCAAACGGTTTTCGGGGGCTACGCGTTTGTGGTTCTCTACCGGTGAGAGTACGGCAAAGTCTGCCGTGGCAAGAGACTCGGCAAGTTCTTTTTGGAAAATGTTGCGGATGGTGGTGTTGCTGCGCGGGTCAAACAGTACCCAGAGACGGCTCTTGGGGAAGCGCTGACGCAGTGCGGCTACGGCCTGCTTAATGGCAGTAGGGTGGTGGGCAAAGTCGTCTACCACGGTGACGCTGTGCACGGTGCCGCGGATTTCCTGGCGGCGGGCAACACCCTCAAACGCGCTCAGAGAGTTGCGGATTTGCTCCGGTGTGAGACCGGCAAAACGGGCCGCGCAAGTGGCCATGGCAGCGTTGCGGATGTTGAAGTCACCCACCATGGGTACGCTGTAGGTTTCGCCGTCGAGCTTGAAGTCGCTGCCGTCGGTACGGTAAGCAATGTCAGTAATACGCAGGTCTGCATCCTCACACATGCCGACGGATACAACCTTGACCATGCGCAGCTCCGTTTCTGCATGGGCGCGTACATCGGCACAGTTGGGGCAATCTGCATTGATGAAAACGATGCCGTCTTTAGGCACCACACGCAGCAGTCGCTTGAATGAGAGTTTAATCTCTTCTACGTTGGCGTAGATGTCTGCGTGATCCATTTCAATGTTATTGATGATAACCACCTTGGGCAGGTAGTGCAGGAACTTGGAGCGTTTGTCGAAGAAGGCGGTATCATACTCATCACCCTCAAGCACGCAGTAGTCGGAGTCGGTAAAATTACCGCCGCGGCCCAAGTTGCGGGCAATGCCGCCTATCATGAAGCTGGGGTCCAGGCCGTTGTCTTTCATCAGCCATGCCAGCATGGAGGAAGTGGTGGTTTTGCCGTGGGTGCCGGTGACGACATAATTTTTCTTGCCCCACAGGAAAAACTCTTTCATGGTCTCCGGCAAGCTCATGTAGCGCAGGTTTTTCTCCAGTACGGCTTCTACCTCAACATTGCCGCGGCTCATGGCATTGCCGATAACAACCAAATCGGTATCGGCAGGAATGTTGTCGGGTTTGAACCCCTGAAAAATCTCAATGCCCTCACTTTCCAGAAAGGTGGACATGGGCGGGTAGACGTTGGCATCGGTGCCGGTTACCACATAGCCCTTGCGCGCCATGGCTGAGGCGACAGCCCCCATGGCTGTACCGCAGATTCCGAGAAAGTGGACGTGTTTCATATATATCAAAGTTGATGAGAAGCCAAGATTATAACATCTCGCCGCGTTTGGCAAGCGTTTTTTTTGACTGTGCGCGGGCAAGTGGTCCGTGGGGCGTTAACTCAGCGTTTATGGGTAATGTATTGTTCTCTCAGGTAATGCAGTAATTCAATTCTCCCGTTGCCGACGATAGGTGCGCGGTTAATTTGTAAACCGCAGGCAGTAGCTACGGCCAAGTCTTCATCCGTGGCAGCGGTGTCCCTCACAGTGATACCGGCGGCGGCCAGCTGCGGCAGGCGCTTGAGGTAGTCCATACGGTTCTCTAAGG
>JAFYUT010000034.1 GCA_017549485.1 Akkermansia sp. | reverse complement strand
GTTACCGCATCGGTAAGCACAACACACCCCTTACGCACCGCTATACGAAAATCAGCCGGGCTGAACTCGAGGCTCTGTGGGGGTAAATTCACATACTCCTCACGGTCATTGCATACCGAGCCGGACACCGTAAGCGCCCCTTGGCGCACTTGTTCGGCAGACAACGGCAAGACACATTCAGCATAGCCGGCGGCATCTGTCACCAACTCACGGTGGATTTCTTTTTCATCCTCTACGGCCACGGTCAACTTAACCCGCGCACCACTGAGCGGCACGCCGCTGTAATCATCCGCCTGCACACGAAGGGTCAGCTCTTGCGGGGCAATCTTGGCGACATCTGCCTTAAGAGAAGCCGCAAACGCATCTCGGCGGAACACTTGGCACTTAATCTCGGTGCTGCTCTCCAAATCCGGGCCTTCTATGAGCAAGGTATAGGTACCGGTTACATCCTCTTCTCCCTCAGGCAGAACAATATCGGCAGCAAAAGCTCCATATTTACCTAAGGAAAGCTTCTGCTCGCTCAGATTCGCCCAATCGGGAGTAAACACTTTCATGTTTACGCTTGAAGCGGCATAATGACGGGCACGCCCCTGCACCATTTTGCGCACATAACCACGCACATGCACCGTATCACCGGGACGGTACAAGGGACGATCCAACACCACCATACAGCTATTTTTATCCTTATTTTTCGGGGAGCAGTCGGCACGCACAGCGGCATACGCCACATCTGCCCCGGCACGAGCCATTACCTTATTATTGGCAAAATGGCCGAAATATATGCCGTTTTTTGACAAGGAGACAGGCTGCGCAGCAGAATCGGAATCAGTGCTGTACCCCGAAATCTCAGCCCCTGTTACCACAGAACCATCGGAGAAACGCGTTACCAGAGCCCCCTCTCGGGCACACACCAAGTTCAAATCCGTAACCAGCACGGGTATATCAAACTCAAAGCTCAAGAAATCGGGGTGCTGTTTTTGAAGCTGCATGGCATAACGCACCTGCTGATTAGCACGCGATGTAACAGTAATGACATACAGACCGGGGCTCAGTTTGCCCCCACTCAACGTATCAAGATTGAGCGACATATTCGTACGGCGCAGCATACCGTTTTTGCTGAAATCAAACCGATGCGCCCGAAAACGCTGTGCCGTTTCAAACCATTGCTCGCGCAGGTTACGGGCGGTCTCCAAGTCTTTTTCCATGCGGTCCAAGTTGCGTTTCATGGTGGCCCGAGAGGAGGCATTGAACAAATCCTTGCGAGCCCTCAAAATAGCCGTATTGTACACATAACGCCCGTAAGCAAGGTCTCTCGTATCGTAGCGGGGGTTAAAATAAACGCGCGGGGCCATGGTATCATCCACCCGGCGCAGGGTTACATCCACCTGCCCCATATTTACCGCCGGCAGTTGTATGGAATGAGAACCTTGCAGGGGGACAATACACACCCCGTCATCAGACACCCCGAACTGCGGCGGCACGGGGTTCAACGATATACGGTGAACATGGGGGGCTCTCACCGTAGCACCACCGGCCGCTTGTAAACCGGCGGGTATGGCAATATCCACCTCTGCGGGCAATACACCGCTCACCCGCATACGCAGGCCCGAGGCTACTCCCACAGGGCGGTACGCCAACATATCAGGCTCTTGCGCGCCCTCTCGCGGCTGCTTCCATGTTTGCAACTCACACGGCACAGCGCCCATGTAGCGGAACTGCAACCACACCTTATCATCTACTTTCAGGGTACGGGTACGGCCATCGGCAGAAGCTGTCACCGCACCCTCACCATCGATACTGAGCCCCAAGCGGGAGAAAAGCCCCGGCAGCTCAGACTCCGGCACAGGATACTCAAAATGCACCAATACATCAACGGTTGCCGCTTTTTCCGCCGGCGGTAACATACTCACCCCCGTCCGCATTTCATGTTGCGGAGAATACGCCCCAAGCGAGCCACTTGAAACCCCGGATTTTTCAGCACCGGTATACACCAAATCCCACGATTCATCCGGGTCCAACTCCTCTGCCGGGCGTACCAGCACATGCCCGGGCAGAACCGAGTTATCACGCAAAGAGCCCCACACTTTACTGCCCTTGGCATGTAAGCGTTTCAGGCCATCGGCCTGAATCCCATTACACAACCTCGAGGGGCATACCACGGCAGGTACTCGGCGAGCATAGTAACGCTCATTGCTCCAAAAACGCGTTTTCACCTGACGGAACTCGTAATTCACCGCAGAATCGGCAGAAAAGTTCAACGCCTGACGCGAGGTTGTATGCGCAGGAGTCACCACCAAGCCCCACCCCTGCTCTGTGACTGTTTCAAAAGCAACCAGCTCCGTCAACGGACAGCGAAACTTAATGGCGCCCGACGGAAGCGCTTTACCACCCAAATAACAAGTACCGGGTTGAAACACCAAGCGATATTCCGTATCGGCATGAGTACCCTCGGGAAAAGACACTTGCAATCTATCCTGATCCACCCACTCCGCCACGGGACAATGGGAGGCATCACCCTCTATGCGAAACAAATCCAGGCCACGAACGGCCGGAGCGGCATCCGCCGAGGCATCCACCACCGATACGCTCACCACAGGCTCCGGAAAATGAATAGTAACAGTTTGAGAGGATGTGTTGCTCTGCACCCGGAGGGACGCCCAAGCCTGCATCACACAAAATAACAAGCAAATGAAAAGAATACGTATATTCATAGAGGTCTGTCTGTTTGTTGAAATGGATTCTGCCACAAAAAGATAACCGTGTCAAGTTGATTGTTTTTTCTGATTCCGGGAATGAAGAACGTATTTTTATATTGCAATTCACGCTGTATGTGGCATACTTAGGTAACAGGCATGGCATCTCTCATCATTACCATCAACGAACGCAAGCAGGGCTTTGATTTGCCCGCTATTCTCGGCAAGGTCACCGTCATCGGTTGCGATGATGCGTGTGATATTTCATTGAGCGGGGTAGACGGACTCTCCCACCGCCAATGCAGTATTACCTGCACCGAACAAGGATTCATGTTGGAGGATTTGGACTCTACCAACGGCACCTATGCCAATGACACCGAGGTAGAGGAGCCGGTATTGATGAAAGAAGGCATCGTGTACGCCATCGGCGATGCCTCCATGATTATTGCCGAGCTGGCCGATTACGCACCTATTGCCCCCAAAGAAGTCCCGGCTACCACGGCCGAAACAGCACCGCTGGAGGACAAAAAGGAAACAGCCCCCACCACACCGGAGGCAGATAAAGCAGAGGCGCCCACAGCCCCTATCAGCGATGGCGAAGACACCTCAACCGCCCCCATCGGCGAAGAATCCACGGCCCCCCAAGCCAAAGCTCCCGAGCACACACGCCCCCTGCCCGGCAGAAAACCGGCCCGCAAAAACAAGCTTAAGGCAGGCAAGCAAACAAAACGCGCCCTGAGCGATGAAGAGCTGAAACACAAGGCCAAAATGCTGGCAGGCTCTTTCGGCGGTAGCGGCGTGAGCACATTGTACGTTGTCATTATATTGATTGCAGCATTGTACGCAGGCATGGCCCTTTACAGTTGGCAGACGGAGGGCACCCCGGTGCCCGCATTTTTCAGATAAACAAGCGTTTCCAAAATAAGGCTTGCATTCAAGCCCGAAATGGTGTATGTTGAGGCACCGCCGCCAAGGCGGTGATGAACACCAATTCTATCTTTAACATGGAAACGATGAAAATTCAGCGCGCACTGCTCTCCGTATCGGACAAGACCGGTTTGGACAAGTTTGCCAAGGGCTTGGTAGCCCAGAATGTACAGCTTATCTCTACAGGCGGCACCTGCAAATACCTGCAGGAACTCGGGCTGCCCGTAACCGAAATCTCCGACTACACCGGCGCCCCTGAGCTTTTTGACGGTCGCGTAAAGACCCTGCACCCCAAGGTGCACGGCGGTCTCTTGCAGCGCCGCGATTTGGCCGAGCATCAGCAGCAGGCCACTGACAACAACATCCCCACCATTGACCTTGTTTGCGTCAACCTGTATCCCTTTGAGGAGACCATCGCCAAGGAGGGTGTAACCCTGGCTGAGGCTATTGAAAAGATTGACATCGGCGGCCCGTCCATGCTGCGCTCTGCAGCCAAGAACTACGCCTCTGTAACCGTAGTATCTGACCCCGCCGATTACGACACCGTGCTGGAGGAAATGGAGAACCACAACGGCAACACCACCCTCAAGACCCGTGAGAAGCTGGCTGTTAAGGTATTCATGCGCACATCTTCTTACGACAACGCCATCTCCAACTACCTCGGCCACCGTGCAGAAGAGAGCACCAAGAACAACTTCTCTCTCTCCCTGCCCTTCAACCAGACCCTGCGCTATGGTGATAACCCCCACCAGCCCAGCGTGCTCTACGGTAACTTTGACTCCATCTTTACCCAGCTGCAAGGCAAGGAGCTCTCCTACACCAACATTCTTGACTTGGATGCCGCAGCTTCTCTCATCATGAACTTCCGCCGCCCGACGGTAGGTATCCTCAAGCACACCAACCCCTGCGGTGTGGGTCAGGATGACGAGGACCTTGTAGAGGCTTGGAAGCGCGCCTACCAGACCGATACGCAGGCACCCTTCGGTGGTGTTATCGTTATGAACCGCCCGATGACGGAGGCTCTTGCCCGCATCGTCGGTGCCATCTTCACCGATGTTATCATTGCCCCCGATTACGAGCCCGAGGCCCGCGCCATCTTGCAGAAGAAGAAGAACTGCCGCATCATGCGCATAGATATGGACGCCTGGCGCGAGTACTGCAAGCAGCCCATGATTCGTACCGCCCCCGGTGGCATCATGACCATGAAGCGTGATGACGAGGCCATGGGCCTTGATAACCTTGAGGCCAAGGTTGTAACCAAGCGTGTTCCCACGGCTGAGGAACTTGAGGCTATGCGCTTTGCTTGGCGCGTGTGCAAACAGGTACACTCCAACGCCATCGTATTTACCGACAAGAACGGCACTCTCGGCATCGGCGCCGGCCAGATGAGCCGCGTAGACTCCGCCAAGATTGCCGTGTGGAAGGCCGGCCAAGCCGGGCTCGACCTCAAGGGCAGCGTTATTGCTTCCGATGGTCTGTTCCCCTTCGCAGACGGCCTGCAAACCGCTATTGATGCCGGTGTAACAGCCTGTATTCAGCCCGGCGGTTCCATCCGTGACCAAGAGGTGATTGACGCCGCAGACGCCGCAGGCATTGCCATGGTGTTCACCGGTGCCCGCCACTTCCTGCACTGATAAAAAACATCCCCTTACCAAGCCCCGCAGGAAACATCTTGCGGGGCTTTTTAAACAAAAAGGGCAAGAGCAGCGTCTCACTTTGTAAATGACCAATCATTCATTGTACTTTCAGTCATGCACCTCGGAGTAAATATTGACCATGTAGCCACCCTGCGTCAGGCTCGCTACGCCACGATGCTTGAATCTCACAACACTGAGCCCTCCGTGATAGAGGCCGCCCGCGCCGCCATGGCCGGTGGGGCAGACTCCATCACCCTGCACGTGCGCGAAGACCGCCGCCACATGCAAGATGCCGATGCACACGCCGTGCGCCGTGAGATTCCCCTGCCGCTTAACTTGGAGATGGGGGCTACCCCCGCCATGCTGGAGTTTGCACTGGGGCTTAAACCGGACTATGTATGTCTGGTGCCTGAGCGCCGCGAGGAAATCACAACCGAGGGAGGGCTGGATGTTGCCGGCAAGGTGGCAGAGCTTCGCCCCATTGTGGAGGCACTGCAAGCCAACGGCAGTAAAGTGAGCATGTTCATTGACCCCGACTTGGCTCAGGTGGAAGCATCTGCCGCCATAGGTGCCCTCATGGTTGAGTTGCACACCGGTAAATTTGCCAACACCTTGGGAGAAGAACGCGCAGCCGAAACCGCCCGCTTGGTACAAGCCGCAGAGCGTGCCCATGCACTGGGCCTTGAGGTACACGCCGGCCACGGCATTCAGATTGCCAACTTGGCTGAGCTTAACGCCGTTCCCCATCTCACCGAGCTCAATATCGGCCACACCCTTATCTCTCGCTCCATCTTCACCGGCTTAACGGAAGCTGTAAGAGAGATGAAAGAGGCCATTACCGCCTACAAGTGGTAAATTGAAGAAAATTATCACCGAATCCGAGGGCCGAAACATGAATTTTTCGGCCCTCATTTTTTTCTTTACAGGGGCAAATGATTTCTATAGACTTGACGATAACAAACATGACAACACTGACATGAAAGCAAAACACCTCCTCACAACGACCCTGCTGACCGCCCTGATGATGGGAGGCAGCATGAGCCCGCTGCATGCACAAGAAGCAGCCCCCGTCACAGCCACCTGTGCGGATGATTTCACCGCAGCCGCCTACCTGCCGGCAGAATTGGACAGTTTTATCACCATCAACGCCGCCGGCATTATGGAGCTGGCTAAAAAGACAGGGTTACCTGAGGAGCAAATACCCGCAGAGCTCTCAGCAATAGAAAGCGTAGCTATGGGCTTGCCCGTGGGCTGGGAACATTTGTATGATGCCTACGCTCAAATTGCAGCTCTCGTCTATCAAGCCATTGTGAAGGAAAGCATCCAAAACACTTGGGCCAACATGGCAGATGCCGCCATTGCGCCGATTTTGCAGCAGGTTGCCACCAAGGTAGGCAACCCGGCTCTCACCATCGTAGAAACACTCAACAGTATCTCTCAGCCGGCTTATGCCGTGATGCGAGTCAAGCCCGGACAAGAGCAGTTGCTCTCTGACATCTCAGTCAAGCTGGCACACGAGATTTCTCATCTGGAAGTCATTGCCCCGCCGGGATGCGAGCCTTACCGGGCCAACGGCTGGAGCGGTGTCAGCATTAACATTGCAGCGGTAGCCGAACATGAGCCCATACCGGCAGAGTACAAAGAAGGGTTAAAACAGCTCAAAACTTTTTATTTTGTTTACCGAGTAGAAGGCAATGTGCTTATCTTTGCCTTATGTGATGACACGGCCAAACTGAAGGTGTGTACAAGTGCAGCAGAATCCATATTGAGTACTCCCAAAGCGGATTTCATGCAAGGTATGGAGCCGCACCGAGCCTTGGTGGCAGGCAGCATAGCCCCCGCCCTGCTCAACAGCATACGCAACATCCCCCTTACGGCACTGAATGACGCCGTCGCCCCCATTCGCGATTCCCTCAACCGCATTGCGACAGAATGCCCGCAGATGCAGGCAGAGATGAAGAGCGGGGCTGCCTCTTTGCAGCAAATTGTAACCGAGTTAAGCAAGCTACTGCCGGCTAATAACAGTCCGTTTACCTTCACGGCATGGCATGATGGGGACTTACACTTGGCCATGGAGAGCGATGCCTGCGGCGAGAGCTTCACCACAGCCACAGTGAACACCACCGGTAAAGAAGATGCAGCCGTTTACCTGTACGGCAGCACGGTCAACACCCCGAACCTGCCGAATCTTGACACCACCATCAACTGTGTATTTGATGTGGTGAATACCTTTGCCTACACCCTGCCCGCCGAAGAGCAACGCGAAGTGCTTATGCAACTGGGGTCTGCCCGTATGGTGTATGCCATGTTGCCGGGCATGCTGGCGCCTGTGAAGCAAATGGTTGATTCTTTGGGCAATGGTTGGTGTGTAACTATGGGCTATTCCGCCGATGAATCAGCAGACGAGCCCTACGTGGGACTTAGCATCAACGTGGCAGACCGCGTCGGGCTGGCCACCGGATGGAAAGGCACCCTCAATACCATTACGGGCGTTATCGGTATGGTTGCACCGGAAGATGCCGACTTGCTCCAAAACCTCATTGCCGAGGTAGAGGAAAAACCGTTAACCGCTACGGCTACAATGTACGGACATAATCAATGCCCGGCTGCCGTGGTGCTTTCTGACTCCGAGCTGGTAATCGGCAGTGATTTCCGCTATGCCGGTAAAATAGCAGCGCAACCGCAGCAGGAAAGCATTTGCGGCATTAAAATGGGATTCCGTTTGGCACCGTTCCTGCAATACAACATCCCTCAGCAACGCACCACCGATGCAGCCGGAGTACATGCTCTCATTTACAAAGGGTGCTGTGAGCACATTCTCTCCATTGTCACCGGCGGCACCCTGTATTTAACCGAAGAAGACGGTAAAACGAAGTTAAAAGTAGACATTACCACCCCGGGGCTACGCTAATCATTTTTTTAAGAAAAGCTCCGTTTCCCCCGTATTCTCGAAGAATGCGGGGGATTTTTTCAAAAAAACGCAAAAAAATGCACAGAAAGCCCGCAAAATGGCGGGTTTTCAACATTTTTCGCTTGTAATGAGCGCAGCGCATGCTATCATAAAGGCCTATGAATAAGACACAACTTGTTGACTGCATTCAGGCCAAGCTGGGCGAGGACGCTACTAAGAAGTGCGCCGAGGCCGCTCTTACCGCTGTACTTGGCGCCATCACCGACGCTGTTAAGGGTGGCGATAAGGTTCAGCTCATCGGTTTCGGTTCCTTCGAGATGAAGACCCGTGCAGCCCGCACCGGTCGTGACCCCCGCACCGGCAAGGAGCTCAAGATTGAAGCTTCCCAGACCCTTGCATTCAAGCCCTCCTCAACCTTCAAGACCGTCCTCAAGCCGGCCAAGAAGACCTGCAAGAAGGGTGGTTGCAAGAAGAAGAAGTAATTCTTCCCCGACCATTTCCAGATTCAAGCCGTGCCCCGGTATTTCGGTGCACGGCTTTTTATATCTCAATTCGGGCAAACAAATTGCTGATTAGCCTTTACATCCCCCTGCCGATGTGCTAAAAATACTTCGTTATGGATTTAGAGCAACGCGAAATCAGTGTTGAAACCATCAGTCCGTACTTCGAGGAATACTTCGGGCAGAAACCCACGGTGGTGGCTGCCTCCCCCGGGCGCGTAAACTTGATTGGTGAACACACCGACTACAACAACGGTTTTGTCCTTCCCATGGCTCTTAACAACATCAACGTTGTGGCTGTGGCTCCCTCTCCCACCGGCAAGCACCGCTGGATTGGCGCACTGGGTGATACAATGATTCAAATTGACCCGGCAGATGCAACAAAACCCGGCGACCCGTTCTGGAGCAACTATGTACGTGGTGTTATCTGCATGTTGGAGCGCCGTGGCATTAAGGTACCCGCTGTAGATATGCTGATTGACTCCAACGTACCGCGCGGTGGTGGTCTCTCCTCCTCTGCTGCATTCGAGGTAGCCACCTGCACCGCTTTGGCAGCCCTTTGCGGGGCAGATGTAACGCCCACGGAGCGCGCCCTCATCGGCCAAGCAACTGAGCACGAGTTTGTAAACGTGCCCTGCGGTATCATGGATCAGTTCATTTCAGCCAACGGCAAGCAAGACCACGCCCTGATGCTGGACTGCAAGGACCTTACCTACAAGCTCATCCCCATGACCGACCCGAACGTGAGCGTGCTGGTAATTGACTCTGCCGTGAAGCACTCTCTTGCAGACGGTGGTTATGCAGCCCGCCGCAAGAACTGTGAGGACGCCTGCGTTGTGCTCGGCGTGCCCTCCCTGCGTGAGGCAACGCTTGAGATGCTCGAAGAGAAGAAAGAAGCACTGGGTGACCTTTGCTACCGCCGCGCTCGCCACGTCATCGGCGAGAATCTGCGCGTAGAGAAGTTTGCCGCCGCAGTGGCCGCCGCCGATTGGGATGCCGCAGGTGTGGCTATGCGTGCCTCTCACGCCTCCCTCAAGAATGATTTTGAAGTTTCCTGCGCCGAGGTAGATACCCTCGTAAGCTTGGCAGACAGCATCCCCTCTGCCGCCTCCGTATACGGTGCCCGCATGACGGGTGGCGGTTTCGGTGGCTGCATCGTAGCCCTTGTCAAGAGCAGCGACGTGGAGAAGGTTGCCGAAGAAATGCTGGAAGCCTACCGCAACGAGCTGGGTATTGAGACCACCTACTTGGTAACCCGCCCCGGCGAAGGTGCCCGCGTACTTTACAAAGCTTAATTCAACCATATCATTAACAATATGAAAAAACTGACAAGCATGCTGAGCGCCCTTGCGCTCATGACATTCGGTGCTTGGGCTCAGGATGCCGCCCCCGCCGTGGAGGCTGTACCTGCCGAGGTTGCAGCCATTGAGGCACCTGCCGTGGCAGAAGCCCCTGCCCCTGAGGCAACACCTGCTCCCGTAGCAGAGGAAGCCACCGCCGTGCAAGCCACCGCACCTGCCGCAAAGGCTCAGGAGCCGGACGTGCTTCCCGTGTGGGAAATCATCGCATTCTGCGTGGTTGTAGTAGGCGTTATCGGCTTGGGCATTTGGAAAGCCTCTGATGGTAATGATGCCGACAAGAGCGAGGATGAGAAGGCAGAGAAAGGTGCTGCCGACTACTTCTTGGCCGGCCGTGGGCTGACTTGGTGGCTGGTGGGTTTCTCCCTGTTGGCTGCTAACATTTCTACAGAGCAGTTCGTGGGTATGAGCGGCCAGGCTGCCGACTGGCTGGGCCTTGCCATTGCCGGTTACGAGTGGCTTGCCGCTATCGTACTGGTAATTGTGGCATTCACCTTCTTGCCCATGTTGCTCAAGCGCGGTGTATTCACCATTCCCCAATTCTTGGAGGAGCGCTACAACGGTATCTCCCGCGTCACCATGGCCATGGTGAACTTGCTTATTCTTGTGGGTGTTCCCACCGCTACGGTAATTTATGCCGGTGCCAACGTTATCTCCGTATACTTTGACATGGAGCTGTGGGCCAGCTGCCTCATCATTGCCGGTGCTGCCACGGTATACGTGTACATCGGTGGTCTTAAGGCATGCGCTTGGACCGACCTCATCTGGGGTGCAGCCCTTATCTTGGGTGGTGGCGTAGTAGCCTACTTTGCCATTATGACCTTGGGCGGCATGGAGCCGGCCCAGCTGCAGCCCGTTGTAGAGACAGCCACCGTAGCCTCTAACGCCACGGTAGACACCATGACGACAACCGGCAGCCAGTTTATGGATGGTCTTGCCCGCATGACCGAGCTGAACGCCGGTGATGCCAACTCCGCCGTCAACGGCATCGGTGGCAAGCTGCACATGATGCGCGAGGCCAATGACCCCGTCATGCCCTGGTCCGTATACCTGCTGGGTCTCTGGATTCCGAACTTCTTCTACTGGGGTCTCAACCAGTACATCATGCAGCGCACCTTGGCCTCCAAGAGCTTGGAGGAAGGTCAGCTGGGTGTGGTATTCGCCGCATTCCTCAAGTTGCTTATTCCCTTTGTGGTGATTATTCCCGGCATTCTTGCCTACAACCTGTTCCGCGATGACTTGGCCGCCAAGGCCGATGACAACAATGCCAAGGTTGTCAAGGCTGCCGAAGATACCGCCAAGGCAGAGAAAAAGGAAGTTATTTATAACATTGCGCCCAGCCTGCTCATGCGCGCTGACCAACAGCAAAATGCCATTGCTCGCTTGGAGAAGAACATGGCCGTAGTAGGCGCTACGGATGAGAAGAAAGCCGAGCTGGCTGCTCTTACCACCGAGCTCACCGCTATCGATGCCACCAAGGTTGAGAACCGCACCAAGGTATCTGAACTGGCCAACGCCATCACAAAGCTTGAAGGTGAGGTGACCAAGGATGCCCGTGCTAATGCAGATAAGTACGTTGTATCTACCGGTCTTACCGCCTATCACTACGACTCCGCCTTTGCCACCTTGCTGCGCAAGTTGTTGCCGGGTACAGGCTGGGCATGGTTCGTACTTGCAGCCCTCTTCGGCGCCGTGGTAAGCTCCTTGGCCTCCATGCTCAACTCTGCCTCCACCCTGTTCACCATGGACCTCTACGGTAAAGCCAAGGAGGTAATGGGCAAGCCTGCCTCCCCGCAGCAGCTGCTCGCCGTGGGCAAAATCGGTGTGCTGGGTTGCGCCGTGATTGCCACGGTAATTGCCCCCTTCTTGGATAACCCCGCCTTCGGTGGTATCTTCACCTTCATTCAGGAGTTCCAAGGCTTCCTCAGCCCGGGCGTACTGGCCGTGTTCCTCTTCGGGTTCTTCGTGCCCAAGTGCCCCCGCATTTTCGGTTGGCTCGGTATTCTGCTCGGTGCCGTATTCTATGCCTCCTTCAAGTGGGTTGAGATTCTCGGCGCTACAGATCAGAGCTTCCTCAACCGCATGGGCTTCTCCTTCATTGCCGTGTGCGTGGTGGGTCTTATTCTCACCATCGTCAACCACGTGAAGGGTGGCGAGGCAGTTGTGCTTACCGATAAGGGCATCATTGAAATGAAGACGTCCACCCGCGCTAAGGTGTTCGGTTGGGCCGTCATTGCAATGACGATTGCTCTCTACATCATCTTCTGGTAAAGATTATCAGACAACAGATTATTTTCAGCCGCGCGGTTCTGCCAACCGCGCGGCTTTTTTTAGACCTGCATTTTCATATTCAAGCGTTAATTTCTCTTGCCAAACAGGGGAGCTCCATATAAACTAGCCGCATGAAGAAGCTTTTTTATCTACTGTTGAGTCTTACGTGCAGCACTGTAACGGCAACTGCAAAACCTACCGTCCCCGCTGAGGTACACATCCCTACCGTCGATGAGTTAATGAGCATCACGCGCGACAACCGCAGCAGACTGCTGCTCATTACAGCCATGGTGGCAGACACCCCCATGCGCATGATTCTTGACACCGGGGCCACCCACACCATTCTGCACAAAGACAGCGTAAAAAAAATCAAGAAAGGCATTTTCAAGCTTGATACCTCTCACCTCAAGTTTAAGAGCAATACCCAGCAACGCCCCGAAATTATTGTGGGCAGTTTACAGGCCGGGCCGGGGCTCTCGCCGCAACACCCGTTAGTGGTGCTTGATTTGAGCTCGGTACGCAGCATGATGGGTGAAGAGATTGACGGCATTGTGGGTATGGATGTGCTGGGCTCCCTCCCCTTTACATTTGACCTGAAAAACGAAAACTGCTACTGGGGCATCCCTGAGGATGCAAAACTCACCCCGCTGCGTGGCAAGATGGAGCAAGGCGGCCGCATGATGGTGCAAGCCACCTGTGGCGGCAAGGATCTTAAAATGCTGTTGGATACCGGCAGTGCCGTTACTCGTGTTAATGCCCCCGACTGGGCTCCCGGTGTGGGACAGGAAATTATGGCCCGCTTGGGCAATGTAGACAAGACGAAACATCAGCGCATGACAGAGGGCGCTGCGGGCGACTTGGAAATTGCCGAGGGTGTCACACTCAAAGGCATTACGCCACTTTTGGATGAACCCGGTCACTCTGTGCTGCTGGGGGTAGATGCCCTCAAAGACAGCGTGCTGATTCACCTGCCGACGGAGAATTCCGTCTACGGGCAATTCTTTATTGCTCAATAAATGACGGGCTCATCCCAAGTGTAGCACATCTCCCGTAGAAAATACCTGCAAGCGCTCACCCATGAGCGGTTTGAGCATGTTGCAAGCGTATTCACCCGTGCAATGCCCCGTGTAGTAACGAGTAGGCAGCTGCAGCATGAGCTCGGCTGCCTCTCTTAATTTGTCATCATCTGCACCGGCTTGGTATTTCATGAAGTGAAAGCCACCTATCAGCACATCGGGGCGGAAATGGTGAACGATATTGAGAACCCCGCGGTGTGAGCAGCCACTGAACAGAATACGCACACCGTTCTCCTCCACCAGCAGATATTGCTCATGCCGGAAATCATCGGAAACGCGCTCGCCGTTAATCATGGTCTCCATGCCCTGCCCTGATGCGGCGTATGGGGTGGGCATATACAGCGCACGGTGCAGCTCCACCCCGGGGGCAAGTATAGTGATATCTGCAGCGGCAACATGAATGCGCCAATCATCAAGCGGAGATAAGCCGATATTTTTGCCGACGGCATTGAAATGAGGTTCAAACGCAAGCGGGCTCACCCAAACGGCAGCTTGGGGGTTATGCTGCAAGAATGTCGCTAACCCGCCACCATGGTCATTATGCCCATGGGATAATACGCATGCGTCTACCGTGCGCAAATCTACCCCCATCTTCTCTGCATTTGCTGCAAAGGCAGCAGAAGCCCCAGCATCAAACAGAATACGTTGCCCGCAGGCCTCTATCAACAAGCTCAGCCCGTGCTCAGCCTGCAAATCCTCACGCGTGCTCGTATTCTCTATCAGGACGTGAATTTTCATGTATATGAGCCTTACAAATACCTATAACGCCGACGATAACACAGCACCAAACATGCAGAGATAACAAGGGTACCGACCTCAGCCACGGATACAGCCCACCAAATACCCTCCGCCCCAAAAAGCAAGGGTAAACCAAGCACTGCCGCAGCCTGAAAACCGAATGTACGTAACAATGAAATAACAGCTGATACAAAACCGTTATTCATGGCAGTAAAGAGCCCCGAGGCAAAGATATTGAACCCCATCAGCATAAAAGCAAGCCCATATACCCAAAAGGCGTGTTCCGTAAGCAGGGTAAGGCTATCACTATACCCCACAAACACTTCTGCAATGGAATGCGCAAACGTAAGCGCCAGCACGGTCAACATCGCCCCGCAAGTGCCGACAAATGTGACACTTTTAGAAAACAAATTGCGCAGCTCATAGTGATTCTCAGCCCCATGATTATAGGCTAACAGAGGGGTGCTCCCCATATCATAACCGATGAAAATGGCAACAAAGAAGAACGACACATACATCACCACGCCGTATGCAGCCACACCATCCTCCCCGAAATAGCGGATAAGCTGATAATTATAGAGCATGCCAACCAAAGCACCAGAGATACTGCTCACAAACTCAGATGCACCATTGGAGCAAGCCTGCAACATGGGGCGGGGCTGAATGCGCGTACGGCGAAAGCGCAGCAAACTGTTATTGGGCAAGATAAAATAAAGTACCGGTACCATACCGGCCACCACTTGACTGATACCCGTAGCAAGGGCAGCCCCAGCCACGCCCCACCCCAGCCAAGCCATAAAGACGGCATCAAGCACAATGTTGGTAAGGCCGCCGGCAACACTCAGCCAAAAGGCGAGATTGGGTTTCTCTGCCGCAATAAGTAATGACTGGAAAGTCCACTGCAAAATGCAGCAAGGCAAAAAGGCCAACATGATTCGCCCATAGGTCAAGGCATCCGGCATCAGCTTCGGTGTGGCACCCAATACTCGGCAAATCCCGGGCAAACAAATGCAACCCAATGCTCCCATCAATATGCCCGACAATGAGGCCAGCAATATAATTTGGGTAAAATAGCGTTTGGCTCTCTTGGCCGCCCCCTGCCCCAGTGTTTTTGCCACCAAAGCCGTGCCACCGGTACCGAACATGGAACCCAAGCCCGCCATCAAAATCACCACGGGAAACACGAAGTTCACTGCGGCAAATGCCGTTTTGCCCACAAAGTGAGATACAAACAGGCCATCCACCATCGTATACACCGAGGTAAGCAGCATCATTGCAATCGGCGGCAGTACAAAGGCAAACAGCTTACGATACGTAAAATGGTCTGATAATTGAACAGCCATGAGGCAAGAATCCCGTCAAAGATTAAAAATTACCGAAGCCGTACGTGCGCTCCAAAATGAGTACTTTGAATGTATTAAACTCAGAGTTACACGTCACGAAATACCCTTTTTGAGCAAAAATGCGCTCAGCATCGGCATAGAGCTCGGGGGTTCGGGTTTTCTTTTGGTGCAGAATCAGACACAGCTTGGAATAGTTGCGACTGATATAATCAACCGACTGCAACAAATCCTCCTGTGGCAAGGACATAACACCGGTAACGCAATCGGGAGCCATGATAAAACGAGCCTCTGCATAACCTACCCCATAGTAATGATACAAGAAGAAATCACCCTGCGCCAGCACCGGCATAGAGCCATCTAGGCACCCCTGCTCTTGCACATAATGAATCATGCTCTTGTAATCATCCTTGCGATACGGCTCAGACCAACGCAGGCGAGCAGAGGAAGTCAGGATAAGCCCCATAAATACCACGGCCAGAGCACGGTTCAACACGCGCATGCGGTGTTGCCATGCCTGCTGCAACATGATGGCAAGCACCAAAAAGAATGCCGGAAACAGGAAAATAACGTGCCTCTCCCAAAATTGAAAATCTTTAGCCACGGCACCGACAAAAAATACACAGGCCACCAGCGCCGTAGCTGCAAAAACGGGAGATTTCACTTGCATCCACACCTTGCGCACATGCAGACAAAGCAACGTAAGCAAGGCCACACAACAGGTAGAAACCAAGGTCAGCATCAACGGGGAGAATGCCTGCAACCCACCGGCTTTCATCTCATTGCGGGGCACCCCCAACCCGCTCATGCCCGTAAAGCAGTACCCACATGTGGCCAAATTGATAAATCCCGGGGTATCCATACCCAGTGCAGCCCCTTTCGGCATATAGGTAAGATACATCCACAAAATATACGCAAATGCCGGCATGAACGGCACGGCCACCGCTACATCTTTAAGCAAAATACCCCAGCGGCGCCCCTGCCACAACCGATAAGCCAATGAATAGAGATACAGGAAGCCCACAAACCCAAAGGTAAAATGCATGGCAAAGCCCAACAACAGCCACGCCAATACAGCAGCCGTGTTCCAAGCACTGTTAAGATTAGACGCAAAAAAACAATGATAACTTACTGCACAGGCGCACCCCAGCAGTGCAATATAGGGGCCGGCATCATTCATATAATACACAGTCATGGGGTGAGCCACAAACAGCAATACCCACCATGCAGATAAATTCATGCGCCGCAGCATGCGGACCATATACACCGCAGCCACCAAGAAAAACGGTAGGTTCATGGCCCGGTATGCTACCTCAGAGGTACCTATCAACTGCCCCCATGCATACATATAATGCACCAACCCCACATGCATGGACTGCCAGCTGCGTATGAAATAACCGTTCTCAACATCTACATTGCTGAACCCGATACGCAGGCCCTCATCCATCCATAAACTATGCGCACTGATACTCAGGCAGCCTATGAGCAACACGGCTGCAATCAACACAATACCATACACGTATTTCCTTTTCGGTACACCGTTCATCATCCTCAACAATCTTCGTTTTTATGCTTTTACCATGGATTTTGCCAACATATAGCCAACCATGAAACAGAGGACACCCCCGAACATGGTCACAGCCATGTAACACCCCGCCGTCAGATAAGCGCCTGCTTTCAAAAGCTCCGTATTCTCCCACGCAAAGGCGGCCAAGGTAGAATACCCGCCACAAAGCCCGGCCGTAAGTCCGGCCTTGATACTCGGCGATTTGACCACTCCTTCATTAAACAACCCGCAAAACATCCCCATCACCAAACAACCTATAAAATTAATGGCCAGTGTATGCCAAGGCATGTGCGGCGGCAATACCTCACAATGACTGCTGATATATACCCCGGTCAAATACCGTAATGTGCCCCCGGCAAAACACCCGCAGCCTATGCACAGTAAAGTCTTGAGAGAAATAGCCATATGCGCGCGCAGATTCTACCTGATATCACCGGTTTTGGCAAGCTCAATCCCCTTTCCCGCGGAATTTATCCAACAACTATACTATCTCTATTATTTTTCTAAGAGAAGACTTATCCACCGAATATCGTGGCAACAGGCAGCGATTGTTCCGGAAAAAGCTCGCGTATCAACATTACACGCTTCACAAAAGGCGGCTGTTGTGGTAGTATGGCTGCATGATGGCAAGAGTTCTACTCCGACACACAGCAGCCGCCCTGTTTTGTTTACCGGCCGTATTATGGGCTGAGCCTGCGCAACCGGCAAGCGAACACCCGTTTTTTGCAGAGGAGCTTTACCCGAGGTGGTCTCAAATGACACCTCAACAACTGGTAAAGGATGCACATGAAGCAACGCAGCGCATCCGTCAACGTCATGACGCCTTATTGCAAGTCACCCCAAGCACAGCCACCTTTGACAACACCTTCGGCGCATTGGGGCGAGTCTCTTACGAAGCTGACCTTGTGGACGGATACCTCAACTTCATGTACTATGCCGGCACCGGTATAGACGCACAAGAGCATGTATACAGAAGCCATTGTAACAGCATGCGTATGAGCCGTGCCGAGGTGTACAACTCTGCAACCGTGCAGAAAATCCTGCAACAATGGGCTGCAACCGGACAAGTTGCTGAACTCACCCCGGAGCGTCAGCATTTTGTATCTCGTTGCACCAGATTGCTCAAACCGCTATACGATGAGCCAACCCGCCGCCAACTGACCGAACTTAACCGAGAATTAAACAACCGCATCGATGAATACATCTACCATTTTCAAAGTGTAGAAAACTCCTGGCACTACGTTTTCAGAGACCGCAAACAGCTGGAAGGTGTCCCCCCGAGCACACTGACTTCTATGGAAGAAAACGCACGGCAACGCGGATTCGGCACAGCAGAACAACCGGCTTGGCTCTTTACGCTGAACATGCGTGCCATGGTGGATATCAATAAATACTGCCGCGTAGAAGCCACACGCAAAAAATGCTGGCAGGGAGTCTGCTCCATCGGCAACACCCATAAACACGACAACGGGCCTATCGTTATGCGCATCATGGAGTTGCGCCAAAACATAGCAGAGCTCAAAGGATTCAGCAACCATACCGACAGCGTAGCCGATGATGCCCTCATGAACAGCGGTAAAAAAGCATTGGCTTTTGTTGATGGGCTGTTAGACAAAATTCAGCCTCAACTGATAACGCACCAAGCAGCCGTCATGCAAGAAGCATCTCGCCAATGCGGGCGAGAGGTAACACAAATCAACCCGTGGGATTACGAATATTACTCCCATATCGTCAACAAATCTGTCAATAAATTTTCAATCTCGGAGCTTCGCCCGTATTTAGAATACGAAAACACCTTGAAAGAAACGTTCAAATACTTCGGCAATCTTTACGGGTTAACGATTCAGGAGTTGCCGACCACCTGCGTGCAGGGGGACACACCATGCCCCGCCGGGCATGTAGAAGTGTGGCACCCCGATATTCGCGTATTCAGTGTACAAGATGCCGCGAGCGGTAAAAACTACGGGGCATTTTATCTGGACGCCTACAAACGCAGCAGCAGAAAGTTCAGCACCTCATGCAGCTACCCCATACGCATCGGCACCACCACGCCCACGGGGCAACCGGGCATGCCATCCCTTGCTGCACTGGTGCTTGATTTAAACAAACCGGCACCCGGCAATACGCAATTACTCAGCCACTTGGAGCTGCGCATCCTCTTTCATGAGCTGGGCCACATTTTTCACATGCTGCTGGGTAACGCAGAGTTCGCGGAGCAATCCTCCCTCTACATTGCGCGAGACTTCATTGAACTGCCGTCCACCCTGCAAGAGCAGCACGCATGGGAAGCCGATGTGCTTTGCAAAATCGGCCGCCACTACCGCACCGGTGAGCCCCTGCCACGTGAGATGGCCCTTAAAGCAACCGACTCGCGCCACGATGCCGATTACCTCAACCTGCTGACGCAACAGCTCATGATTGCCAAGCTTGATTTGGAAATGCACACGAATTATCGTGAAAAATTCCACGGAAAAAACTTGGATGTCGTCTCTAAGCAACTCTACAGCCCATACTTCCCGCCATCGGATACGGTAAGCCCCTCAATCATACGCCGATTCCCGCACTGCGTAGAGGGCTATGATGCCCGCTATTATTCCTACATACTGGCAGAGGTGATGGCGGCCGATATGCATGAGGAGTTCAAACGCCACGGCTTTAACAACTCAGCCATCGGCAGAAACTTCCGTAAAACCATATTAGAACCCGGCAATACCCGCCCCGCAGTTGAACTCTACCGCAATTTCATGGGGAGAGGCGTCAGCTCCGCCGCCTTTTTGCAACATTTGCTGAAATAGGCTCCGATGCGACTCCTCTAAATCCGCCATAGGACACGGAATTTTCTTTATCTCATATAAAAATCTGCTATCATGCAGAAAATAACGAATACCATGGATACCTTTAACGTCTCTCGTTCCGCTTTCATGTCCGGCATCTGCATAGGCATTGCAGGGTTCGGCTTTCTGGCGCTCAAGGCAGACGGCAATTTTTTGGCCGGATGCATGATTTTCGCATTTGCGCTTATTGCCGTTGTAAACTATAAGCTCGCGCTCTACACCGGCACGGCCGGATTCATCAAAAAGAATGAGTTTGCCTACTTGGGATTGGTATTGTTGGGTAACATTGTGGGTTGCGCCACGCTTTCTCTGCTTACCCGTTTGTCTCCCATGCCTATTCAAGAAACCGCACAAGCGCTGTTGCAAAGCCGTTTGGATTTAGGGGTTGTCAATGGGTCTCTTCTCTCCATTGCCTGTGGTTTCATCATGACCACCGCCGTAACTTTTGCCCGCAAAGGCAACATGCTGCCCCTGCTTTTCGGCGTGCCGCTCTTCATTGTTTGCGGGTTCCCCCACTGCATTGCAGATGCCTTCTTCTACAGCTGCGTGCCGCTGGATTTTTGGGCTGCCCATCTTGGTGATATCCTCATCTTCTACGTATCCATCGTCATCGGCAACTTTGTAGGCTGCAATTTCTACCGTGGCGTCATGGGAGCCAACCCCTGATTCCCCCCCCACTGCATCTTTTCAGATAAAAAGCCGCTCCCGTTCTCTACGGTTGCGGCTTTTTTATGATGCCGGCGTGTAACCTTAGGCGGCGCTTCCCTTGCGGGGGCGAATCCCTTTGGGGTAGAGACTTTCAGTCGCTTCCTCCCGGCATTCGGCAAATGCCCGAGCAGGATCATTGGGATATCGCCGCAAGGCTTCTAACACATTGTCTCGGGTGGACAAGGCTGCGGCAAAAGACTCTTGCTCCCCACCGTATTGCTTATCCGAAAAATAACGGGTAAAGTGCATTTGGTTGCGGCACAAGGTGACTCTCCATCCCTGAAATGAGGTGAACTCATAGGTGAACCGGGTGATATTGCGTATGGTTTTCATGGCGGCTGTATGTTACAATAATTCCCATAGCTTTTCTATATGAATTAGGCAGTAAACATCCAACATAGCTTGAAGAATAGGAGCAAACTGATAATCTGAGGTCGCCATGAATCTTAAATCCATCACATTTCGTTGTTCCGCAGCCCAATTAAACCGCTTGGAGCGCGCCATGAGCACCCTTGCATGCGAAAACCGCACCAACGTGCTGGCAGCCGCGCTGGAGGAGTTTCTGCAATTTGCAGAGCAAAAAGAAATAGCAGAACTTGACTTATTCGAGCTTGTCAAACGCATCAATACCGAGGGAAGTGCCTGCGAGTTTTCCTCTCAGGCATGAAACGGGGCGGTATACAACGCGAGACAATCAAAGTACCGCCATCTGCGCAACAGTCAAAGGAACGCCCTATTTGATAGTTATTTGAATTTTGCGTCACCGTGGGATTTTTTTCTTTTCAGCAACGCAGAGATGGTGTATAAGGAGAATTGCTTTCCGCTCCGCTGCCGATAGGCGCGTGGCGAGCATCATAAGCTTCACCACAATACACACCATATAATCAAAAAGATGAGTACCTCCTCTTTTCTTCCGGCTCAGTACGCCCACCCGTACGAGATAGACCCCAAGTACAGCAAGTCCGTAGCCTACTTCTGCATGGAGTATGCCATTGACAACGTGTTCAAGATTTATTCCGGCGGCCTCGGTTATCTGGCCGGCTCACACATGCGCTCCGCCGGTGCTCTGCGACAGAACCTCGTTGGCGTAGGCATTCTGTGGTCATACGGCTACTACAATCAGATTCGCGCCGAAGACGGGTCCATGGCCGTACAGTACCGCCGCAAGGAGTACAGTTTCTTGGAAGACCACAACATCAAGTTCCTCATCCACATCTGCAATGCCCCGGTATGGGTCAAGGCCTACTACCTGCGCCCTGAGACTTTCGGTACGGCTCCCATGTTCTTCCTGAGCACCGACCTGCCGGAGAACGATGCCATCAGCCGCTCCATTACTCAGCGTTTGTATGATTCAAACCCGATGACCCGAATCTCCCAATACATCGTGCTGGGTCAGGGTGGCGCCCGCTTGTTTGAAGAGCTGGGGGTAGAGCCCGAGATTTACCACATGAATGAGGCCCACGCCATCGGTGCAGCGTTCAACATGCTGGCCCGCAACGGCGGTAATGTGGAAGAGGTGCGCAAGCGCTTTGTCTTTACCACCCACACCCCGGAGGAGGCCGGTAATGAAAAGATGGACATCAACCTGATGGCCAACTTCTCATTCTTTGACGGTCTCTCTCTGGACCAGGTGCGCTCCATGCTCAAGCTGGACCCGCATGAGCAGACATTCAACTACACACTGGCCGCGCTGAGACTCTCTCACATTGCCAACGGCGTATCTGAGCTGCACGGCGAGGTCTCCCGCCAAATGTGGCAAGGCTACAGCGACATTTGCCCCATCACCCATGTGACAAATGCCCAGAACCTGCAATACTGGCAAGACGCCGAATTGGCCGAGGCCTTTGCCGCCCGTGACAAGAAAGCCTTTGTCAACCGCAAGCGCGCCCTCAAGAAAGAGCTGTTCCGCATGGTGGGTGAGCAAACGGGCCATCTCTTCGACCAAGACACGCTCACCATCGTATGGGCACGCCGTTTTGCCGCCTACAAGCGCCCTGCACTCATCACCGAGAATCCGGTTATGTTTGAGCGCATGCTGCAACGCACCAACCGCCCGGTACAGATGATTTGGGCAGGCAAGCCCTACCCCACCGATTTTGCCGCGGTAGATATCTTCAACAAGCTCAACAAGCTCAGCGAAAAATACCCGCGTTGCGCCGTGTTGACCGGCTATGAGCTGGGCCTGAGCCGCATGCTCAAGAACGGCTCAGATATCTGGCTGAACAACCCTGTCGTAACACGCGAGGCTTCCGGCACCTCCGGTATGTCCGCCGCCATGAACGGCTCCCTCACTATCTCTACCAACGATGGCTGGGTGCGTGAGTTTGCCCGCGATGGCGAAAATTGCTTCATGATACCCGAGGCCAAGGCCGGGTTGACCGCCGAAGCTCGCGACCGCTCCGACCGCGACCACTTCTACAGCATATTGGAATCCAAGGTACTGCCGTTGTACTACGACAACAAGGATGCTTGGATTGACCACGTATTCAATGCCATGGAGGACATCACCCCCGCGTTCAACTCCGACCGCATGGCAGACGAATACTACACCAAGATGTACAACGCCTAAGCCTTTCAACAATCCCCCCATGCCCCTGCGTGCTCTACGGCCGCAGGGGCATTCTTTTTAAACGGCCGGCAAAAGAACGGCAAGTAATGCACGATATGGCGGTATTAGCACTTGAATTGTAAATGATATACGTGTAAAATTGCGCCCGCATGATTGAAAACAACACAGAAAAAGCCTCAGCCACCGAGATTCCTCCCCGCAAAGCAGACGGTGCACGCATTCTGGTCATGGCAGCAGCAGCCGTTTTCATACTCATCGGCATGCGAGAATTACGTGATTTGCTGGTCCCCATCATGCTGGCAGCGTTCTTGGCCATTATCAGCTATTCTATCACTGATATTTTGAGCAAAAAGCTGCGGTTCCCGCACTGGTTATCCGTCATCTTCACCCTCATCGTAGATGCCGGGGTCATCTTTGCCGTAGGCACCCTGATTCGCTTTTTGGCAGCAGATATGAAAAACACGCTGCAAAGTGAAGTAACGCTTAAGTTTCAGGAGAAATACAACGACCTCATCTGCTGGTTGGATAAATGGGATTTGGGCGAGGAGGCCCGCCACGTATTAGCTGCCCCGCAGGAGTATGTGGGCATGGACAAGATATTCAACGTATCACAAGCCGTGGGTACCGGGGCGCTCTCCTTCGTATCCATGACCACGCTTATACTCGTGCTCATGACATTCTTGCTCGGGGAAGCTCCTTTGTTCAAAAAGAATTTCAAATCCCTGCCCAACAGTGTGCAAGGCAAACAACAGGTATTTACCGCCCTCAAAGGCATACAGCGGTACCTGTTCATCAAAACAATTGCCAGCGCCTGCACGGGCCTGTTGGCCTGGTGGTTGTGCGCCGCCATGAATGTACCCTTTGCTTTCCTGTGGGGGGTGGTGGCCTATGTGCTCAACTACATTCCCACCATTGGCTCCATAGTAGCCGCAATACCGCCCATTCTGTTGGCCTTATTGCTGGGCAGCTGGGGAGATACCTTTATCGTAGCCGGTGGTTACATTGCCATCAATTTCATGATAGGCAACGGCATAGAGCCCATATTCCTCGGCAAGCAGTTCGGCATCGCCACATCGGTGGTATTGCTTTCCGTGCTGCTGTGGGGCTGGGTATGGGGCCCTGTGGGCATGTTCTTAGCCGTGCCGATTTCCGTGCTTATCAAGCTCGCGCTGGAAAACTCCCGCGATCTTTACTGGGTGGCCGCCATCATAGATGATGATACCGAGCACCGGCATCCGAATTTAGAAAATAATAACCAAAAGTAAATAATACCATTATGCATTCATTCGCATACAAAAACGGCGCCATGCACTGCGAAGATGTAAACTTGGCAGACATTGCAACCGCTGTCGGCACACCTACCTTTGTATACAGCCGCAAAACCATCATGGATGACTTGGCAGAGCTGCAGCAGGCACTCGCCCCGTTGGATGCCCATGTGGCCTACGCGGTTAAGGCTTGCTCTAACAAAGCCATTCTCAACCTCATGGCCAAACAGGGTGTGGGGTTTGATATCGTATCCGGCGGTGAACTTTGGCGCGTTGTCAATGCCGGGGGCGACCCTACCTTGTGCACCTACGCCGGGGTAGGCAAGACCGAGACCGAAATCCGCTACGCGCTCAGCTTGAACATCTATTGCATTAACTGCGAAAGTGAAAACGAGCTGAGAGAGATTAACCGCATTGCCGGAGAAATGGGAGTAAAAGCCCCCGTGGCCGTACGCGTTAACCCCAATGTAGCCGCCAATACTCACAAATACATCACCACCGGCACCAACGAGAACAAGTTCGGGGTTGATTTCTCCCGCATTGAAGAGTTGTATGCCACCATTGCGGCCGAGATGCCCAACCTGTACATTCGCGGTCTGCAAATGCACATCGGCTCACAGCTTACCGAGGTTGCACCCTTTGTGAAAGCCATTGAGAAAGTGGCGCCCGTTGCCAAGAAGTTCAAAGAGCTGTACAACATAGAGTTCTGGAGCATCGGCGGCGGTATCGGCATTGTGTATGATGGCTGTTTGGCCTCCGGCTCCCCCGAGTGGTGGGCTGCACACCCCGAGCAAATCACGCTCAAGAGCTACGCAGAATCCATCATTCCGCTGCTGCAACCCTTGGGGCTCAAGATTTTGCTGGAACCGGGCAGACGCTTGGTGGGCAACGCCGCCTGCATGCTTACCACCTGCTTGTATGAGAAAAAGGGTGAGGCCAAAACATTCAAGATGATAGATGCCGGCATGAACGACATCATTCGCCCTGCCCTCTACGAAGGATACCATGAGATTTGGCCGGTCACAGAGCATGCCGATGACACCATTGTGGCTGATATCGTAGGCCCCATTTGCGAAAGCGGCGACTTCCAAGCCCAGAACAGAGAAATTGCCGATGTCAAGCCCGGTGAAATACTGGCCGAAATGAGCGCCGGTGCCTACGGGTTCAGCATGGCCTCCACCTACAACTCCCGCCCGCTTGCGGCAGAGGTACTGGTGGACGGTGATAAATGGCACATCATCCGCAAGCGCCAGACATTGGAGCAGATTGTGGAGGGAGAATGCCTGCCGGAATAACCCAGAGACGATATGATTACCTTTACCAACCTGACGGGAACAGACGACATAGGTGCCAACAGCTATCTGTTGGACTTGGAGGGTTCCCGTATTGTGCTGGATGCAGGGATGCATCCTAAAAAAGACGGCAACGAGGCCAAGCCCGATTACAAGCTCATCGGCGCGGCAGACCCGGATTGCATCTTCATCACCCACTCACATTTAGACCACATCGGCACCCTGCCCGTGTTCCAAGATGAATACCCCGGGGCAGAGGTTATCATGACCGAGGGTACCGTGAAAGTGGGCGACGCAATGCTGCATAACTCAGTCAACGTGATGACCAGTAAGCGCGTGGCCGAGGGCATTGCCGAGTACCCGTTCTATACCCATGGTGAGCTGGAGCGCCTCTCACGTGCGTGGATAGGCCGCCCGTACAACGAATCTTTCCGCACCGGGTACAATGGCAATGTACTCGCCACGCTGTATGATGCCGGGCACATCCTCGGCTCCTGCGGTGTTATGCTGGAGAGTGTCACCGGCACCACCGTCTTTTATACCGGCGATGTTCAGTTCGACAACCAAACCCTCATCGGCGGTGCGGAGTTCCCGCAAGACGGGGTAGACATTCTCATTATGGAGTGCACCCACGGCTGCACCGAGCGCTCGGCTGACTACACCCGCCAAAAAGAGCTGCTGCGTTTTGCCACGGCCATACGAGAAGTGCTGGAGGACGGCGGCGCCGTACTCATACCCGTATTCGCACTGGGCAAGAGCCAGGAATTACTGTGCGAGTTAGGGCGTTTCAAAGAAGAAGGGCTCATCCCCGATGTTCCCGTATACTTCGGTGGCCTGAGCTCCAAGATTACGCTTATATACGATAAACTCAGCGACAGCACCCCGCGCCTGAATCCCGGCTATAAACTCAAAGACAATGTAGAAACCCACGGCTTGCCCAAGCAGGGCAAAGGCCCGCTGGTAGTCAGCCCCGGCAATATCTATTTGGTATCCAGCGGCATGATGAGCGAGCACACCGTGTCCTACAACATGGCCTCTCAAGTGCTGCCGCACCCCAAAGATGCCATCCTCTTTGTAGGTTACAGCGACCCCGATTCCCCCGCAGGCCGTATCAAAGCCACCAACCACGGTGACATTGTGAAACCCAACGGCAAGGGCCAGGGCTACCCCCTGAAGTGCCGTATTGAGTGCTTTGATTTCTCCGGCCACGCCACGCGCGCAGCCCTTATCAACTACGCTTGCACCCTTGCCCCCAAAACCGTTGTATTGGTACACGGTGACCCGGAGGCAACCGCCTCCATGCAGGCAGAGTTAAGTCAAAAACTGCCGGACACGGCCATCATTGTACCCGAGCCCGGTAAAACAATACGCTTAGATTAACCCGCCGCGCTATCGGCGAAAAAATGGAGCCTGCAAATCCGGTCTTGCAGGCTCCTTTTGTTTTCAGGCTTTTCTTCTTGCCGGGCCATCAATAGCGACTGCGTTTCAGCATTTGCAACAGCGCCGCGGGATCCGCAAAATAAGTATCTACGAAATGCCGAATATCAGCAGCCTCATCTGCCGGTAAATGGGGAATCAACTCTTCAAACATCTTTTTGACGGTCAGCAAATCCTCTACGGTCTCAGCCGTAGCCAAGGCATGCTGGCAGCGGTCCATCATAATAGCCGGGCGGTTGGCAGGATACGCCTCTTTTAACTGGCGCTCCAACAAACGCCCCATCTCAGGGCTGGAAATCGGCAAAGCGTTGCGCTCTTCCAAAAAGAGGCGCGCCTGCTGCAGCACCGCTTCCGCATCATGAATGCCGGTCACATTGTCGGGGTCGCAAGCCATGATTTCATCACGCAGCGCCTGATACGCCACCGCAAAGCTCTTGGAAACCGGGAAACGCTCATAAATCAGCATCAGTGTGCGCGCCCGCTCCACCCCGCTTTGCATAGCAGCCCGGCGGAACAAGGCCTCGGCCTCCGCAGCAGTATCCAAGGCCTTAACAGCCTCTTTTTCACTGATACATCCTTCAAAACCACCCATCACTTCACCCTTCGGATTCAGCACCAAGACCGTAGGATACCCCGCTATGTGATACTGCTCGGCAATTGCCTCATTGCGCCGGCGCAACTCGGCATCAAAATCTGCACGCTGTGGCAAATCCACCTCCATCAGCACGAACTTATCTGCCGCATACTCTCTGAATGCCCCCGTATCTAATACCGAACGGCGCAATTTAATACATGCAGAGCACCAATCGGAGCCTGTAAAATCCACCAACACCAATTTTTTCTCTTGCTGCGCCTTTTGCAACGCCGCAGGTAAATCTACCCCCCAGCCTTCAGCAGCATAAACCGAAGACACCATCACACCGGCAACAGCCAAGCCACTCAAGATAGAAAAGCATGAGTTTTTCATGCTCCCATTGTAACAAATTCTTATGGTATTGCAAGAGAAATTGTGATTGACCTACTCTATCAAACCTGCTAACATGTTCACAACATGAGCACAGACGCCATCAAATTTTACAACCGTTATACCGGAGAGATTGAAACAGAAAAAGTACTCGGTGAAAAATACCTGCGTTGGGTCTATGGCACCACACTTGGCAAGGTAGGGTTGCATGTGCTGATTAAGCGCGCTATTTTCTCTCGCCTGCTGGGGGCCAGCAAAAACACCCGTAAAAGCGCGGAGAGCATCCCCGCTTTCATTGAAGAATACGGCATCAATACAGAGGAGATGCTGCGCCCGGTGGAAGATTACACCAGCTTTAACGACTTCTTTTACCGCAAGCTCAAGCCCGGTGCACGCCCGCTGGCAGAGGGCAATGTTGTAGTGCTGCCGGCAGATGGTCGCCACATGGGGTGGCAAGATGCCGCCACCATGCAAAGCGTATTCATTAAGGGGCAAAAGTTTGATTTACCCGCCCTGCTGGGCAGCGAAGAGCTGGCAGAAAAATACGAGCACGGCACCGTAGTACTCAGCCGCCTGTGCCCGGTAGATTACCACCGCTTCCACTTTGTGGCAGAGGGCACCCCTGAGAAAGCCCACCTCATCCCCGGCCCGTTGGCCAGTGTATCCCCCTATTGCCTGCGCCACAAGCTGGCATGGCTGTGGACCAACAAGAGAGAGCTCACCATGCTGCACAGCGAGCGCGTGGGCGATGTCATTCAACTGGCAGTAGGCGCCACCGGCGTGGGGGCCATCTTCCAAACATACGAATCCGGCAAACCCGTGGCCATGGGTGATGAGCAAGGGTACTTCGCCTTCGGTGGCTCTACCGTCATGACCTTCTTTGAACCCGGCCGCATTCAACTGGCAGAGGACATACTGCGCAACACCGCAGATTGCCGAGAAACCTTCGCCCGCCAAGGTGACTTGCTGGGCACCGTCATCAGCTGATTTCTCCCCGCCATGAATCCCCCCGCACAGAGCAAGGGCAAGCGCGTGCTCCAATACGCCCTGCTTGCGTTTCTTGTGCTGCTGTATGGGGTATATTACCCGTGGTTTATGTACCACAACGTGCCGTCGGTAGAGGGCATGTTTCACCTCAACAGCCAAAGCCCGGGCGAGGCTTGGGATACCGCCGTCAACGGCTGGAAAACCGCCAATGCCCGCTTCGGCGAGTTCTGCACCTATTTTCTGTATGGGGCACCGCTGCATGTGGTGCTGAGCATACTGCACCCGCTGTTCATGTTGCTGTTGGCGGTGGGTATTCAGCGCATCGGCACCGGGGCGTGGCCCACACTGCGCACCCCGTCCCTGCTGTTGCTGAGCTATATCTCGCTCTTCATGGCAACGGCCTCCCCCATTACCGACTGGTGGCCCGACAACTTCAACTGGGTGTACCCCTGCGGGGTGGCCATGCTGTTTTTTGCCCTCAGCGAGCCGCTGTTCCGCCAAGAGCGCATCAGCACGGGCAGATTCATTGCCCTGCTGCTGCTTGCCCCCGTGGTGGGTATGGGCAATGAGATTTTGGTACTCACCGCCCTGCCCCTGTTTTTAGCCCCGGCCGGGTGGCACCTGCTGCGGCAGCGCAAACTCTTCTCCGATGCGCGTTATTGGGCCATTGCCTTGGTGCTGGCTGCCGGCTTTGCCCTGTTCTTCTCCTCCCCCTGCTGGGGTGCCCGCATGACCGCCTGCGGTTTCTCCGCCGGTCCCTTAGACAGGCTTGCCCCGTTGGTAGCCCCCGTTCGCTATCTCATGCTCGCCTCCCCCGCCTACGGCAGCATAGCAGCCCTCACCGTGGTTCTCTTTCTCCTTTTCCGCAAAAAGCAGCAGGCAAATACCCCCACACGGCTGCAACTGCTGCTGCTGATAGGGCTGGGCTATCTCTTGCTCACCATGGTGATACCCGGCTACTACCCGCACCGCGAGTACCGCTGCCTGCAATTTTACGGCATCTGCCTTTTTGCCGCCATGTACGCCGCCCTCTTACTGCGGGATAAAGGCATCAAAATAGGAGTGTGGTTGCTGCTGCCCGTGGCCGGCATCAGTTTCTTTTACATGAGCGGGCAAGTGAGGGATGCCTTCATTCGCTGCAAACTCTGGGATAATCTTGCCGCCATTGCCCAAGAAAAAGCCCCGCAAAACGGCATCCTCTACCTCACCGAGCAAGAGTGGAATGCCATCGTAGAATCTGCCCACATGCACCACGGCCAACGCCTTGATTCTGAGCTGGAGATTGACCGCCTCGTCCTCAAGACAGACCATACACCCGCCCCGGAAACACTGCACAGCCACAAAGACGCCGTTACCGTTTACAGTGTCTACACCCCCGAGGAGCAAACCCTCATTCTGCTCAGCTCCACCATCCCCGCCCACCTGCTGCACAAATGCAGCCCCGATATCCTGCTCAACCGCGCCCTTGCTCAAAAAGTTGGCTTGCGCGGTGTGGTGGTGGTTAAGCAACCGTAAATGGATGCCCTCAAATCCCTATCCACAGGCCGCACCATCGCCAAACGAGACAGGCAGGGCAAAGCCCTTGCCTCTAGAGCTTTCTCCGTAGCCAACGACAATGCTCCCGCCCCCGTTGAAGACAGCTACGGTGAGTGAATCCTCTGCAAGCCTGCGTTCTCCCCCCCCCAAAAAAAAGCTACCAAGAAGCTTATAAAAATCCATAAAATAAGCATTTAATGCCATTTTCTGCTTGCTCTCTCACCTGAAATTTTGTATATTTGCCCCAGCGGCTTGGAGCAGGTCTCTCAGCATTCCGACGCGCGTGGAAACGAGTACCCCTGCACAAGCTGCTTGAACATCTTGAAGAATTCTTAACATGAAAAAGTCACTCATATTGTTACTTTCGATGAGTAGCATAGCTTTGGCCAATGTCGACCTGATGTATGGCTTCGATTTCAAAGATGCTATGTCAAACCTCAGCAATGATTCGGTATTGACAAATCTTGGCTATGGTACAACCAACATTACTGTGTCCTCTACAGGTGATAACAACCTTGCTACGTCTTCTGACAAATTTGGCTCCACAGGTAATGGTTCGTACAACACCAACGGCAACCGAATGATTGTTATTAGCAATAGTGCCGGTTTAGGGGTTGATACGGACACAGGGTTCTCTCTCACCCTTAATTATAGAGATAAAGGTGATGATTGGTCAAACATCGCTACATTCGCAATTGGTTCGAGTACATACTATTTCCAGACTGGTGGAGATACCCGTACGGTTCATATTTTCGGTGCAGATGGAGCTACAGCCTTGAGTGCTAATGCTTCTGTAAGTGCGCCCTCTGATTACGGTGATAGTCAGTGGTACACCCTCGTGCTAACCGCGATTGACGATAATTTTACCTTTAGCATGTACAGCACAGGGGATACGCCTACGCTTCTCTCTAGTACTACGTTTACTGCAGCAGCCGGTAATTTAACAATGTTCCGTCAAGGGTCTGATGTATCAAATAGAACCAGCGATAGTATCCGCGTAGATAATTTTGGGGTCTATGATGGGGTTTTGACTGATTCCATGGCGATTGAACTGGTAAAGTATGAAAAGACAAATTCTACTTTAAAGACATCTATTGTCCCCGAGCCCACCACGGCTACACTCTCCTTGCTTGCCCTTGCCGGCTTGGCTGCCCGCCGTCGCCGCAAGTAAAGCCTCGTTTTCTTCATATAAAATCAACACCATTGCTCAGAAACGGGCAATGGTGTTTTTCTTTAGCTAACTCCTAACGACTGTTATCATGCCTACTATGCCGACTGAATCAGAACAATTGAGGATACCAGCAGCGCTCGCGATAGCGCTGCGGAAAAGAAGATTGATTTTCGGTATAATATCTGTATAATGGGTGGCGCACCATGGCCTTTACACACTTACACGTTCACACCGAATACTCCTTGCTGGATGGCATGATCCACACCAAGGAGCTTATCAAACGCTGTACCGAGCTGGGGATGAACTCCGTAGCCATTACGGACCACGGCAACGTGTTTGCAGCCATTGAGTTCATGGTGAATGTGAAAAAGCACAACAAGGGCATTTTGGAGTGGAACAAAGAGCACCCCGATGAAAAGAAGCCCGTATTCAAGCCGATTCTGGGGTGCGAAATCTACCTTTCCCCCACGCCCATTGACGTCAAAAAGCAGATACCGGGGCGACACAAGTACACCCACTTGGTGCTGTTGTGTGAGAATAATCTGGGGTGGGAAAACCTCATCAAAATCGTCTCTCGCGGGCATTTGGACGGTTTTTACTACAAACCGCGTGTAGACATAGCCACGCTGCGAGAGTTCAGCCGCGGGCTTATCTGCCTGACGGGCTGCGTATCCGGCCCCATGCAGGAATGGATTTTGCAAGACCAGCCGGAGAAAGCCGAGGAGGTACTGCTGGAGCTCATTGACATATACGGCAAAGACAACTTGTTTGTGGAATTGCAGGACCACGAGCTGGAAGAAGAACGCCGCTGCACGCCCGAGCTGGTGCGCTTGGCCCGCAAGCATGATGTAGGCTTGGTGGTAACCAATGATGCCCACTTTTTGAACGAAGACGACCACGATGCGCACGATATCCTCATCTGCGTGGGTACGGGCAACAAGCGCATGGACGGCAAGCGCATGCGCTACCCCCGCAGCGTCTACTTCAAGAGCGAGGAGGAAATGCGACAGCTCTTCCCCGAGTACCCCGACGCTTACGAGAACACCAACATCATTGCAGAGCGCTGCAATACCTCCATCAAGCTGGACTCTACCTCTACCGAGCGTTACCCCGAGTTCGCCCCCGAGGACGGCTCTACCCGCGAAGAATACCTGCGCAAGATTTGCTATGAGGGCTTGGCGGAGCGATACGGCAAAGAACGCGCCGAGAACGACACCGAGCTGCGCGCCCGTTTGGATTACGAGCTGGGCATCATCAACCAGCTGCGTTTCCCCAGCTACTTCCTGATTACGGCAGACTTCATCAACTGGGCCAAGAACCACGATATTCCCGTGGGGCCGGGCCGTGGCTCTGCAGCAGGCTCGCTGGTGGCGTATGTGATGAAAATCACCAATATCGACCCCTATTCCTTCGGCCTCATTTTCGAGCGATTCCTCAACCCGGAGCGTGTGAGCCCGCCCGATATTGATATTGACTTTTGCCAGAGCCGCCGCCCCGAGGTGATTGACTACGTGCGCCACAAATACGGTGAGCGCGCCGTGACCCACATTATTACTTACGGTACCATGGGCGCTAAGTCGGTTATCAAAGACGTGGCGCGCGTGCTGGACATGAGCTATGCGGACAGTGACCGTATTGCCAAGCTGATAGAAAGCGGCCCCGGTGTAACCCTGGCCAAGAGTTATGATGCGAGCGAAGACCTGCGCAACCTGTTGCAAGACAGCACCTATGCCGAGGTGTGGGATTACGCCAAAAAGCTGGAGGGTACCGTGCGCAACGTGGGTATGCACGCCGCAGGCGTGGTGATTGGTGACCGCCCGTTGGATGAGTACGTGGCCCTTACCCGAGATGACCTGAGTAACCCGCACGGTGAAGTTGTGGCCCAGTGCGATATGAGCGCCATTTACAACGCCGGCTTGCTCAAGATGGACTTCCTGGGGCTTAAAACCCTCACGGTGATGAAAGATGCCGAGCGCTACGTGCGCTGGCGCGTGCCGGATTTCTGCTACGATGCGGTAGATATACGCGATGCCGAGACCTTTGCCCTGCTGAACCGCGGTGACACCATGGGCGTGTTCCAGCTGGAATCCGGCGGTATGGTGGACACATGCCGCCGCTACGGCATAGACAACATTGAAGATATCATTGCTTTGCTGGCCTTGTACCGCCCCGGCGCCATGCAGTTCATGGACGACATGATTGCCGTGAAGAAGGGCTGGAAACAAGCGGAATACGAGCACCCGCTGCTGGAGACCGTATCAGGCCTTACCTACGGCGTGATGATTTACCAAGAGCAGGTGCAGGCTGCTGCCAAATTGCTGGCAGGTTACACCCTGGGTGGTGCAGACTTGCTGCGCCGCGCCATGGGCCACAAAGACATGCAGGAAATGGCTGAGCAGCGCCGCCGCTTTGTAAAAGGCTGCTGGGATGTCAACCAAATTGACGAAAAAACCGCCAACGCCATCTTCGATAAGATTCAGAAGTTCGCAGGTTACGGTTTCAACAAGTCGCACTCCGCCTGCTACGGTCATATCTCCTACTGGACCGCCTACCTCAAGGCCCACTACCCGGTGGAATTCCTCTGCGGTCTTATGTCCAATGAGTCCACCAATGAAAAAATCGGTGTGTTCATTCAAGAGGCCATCCGCATGGGTATTGAGGTGCTGGGCCCCTGTGTCAACCACTCTGCCGTTAAGTTCCAGCCGGAGACCATGCCCAACGGCCACCTTGCCGTGCGCTTCGGCTTGGCATCGGTCAAGAGCATGAGCTCCGAAACCGTGAGCGTCATTGTTGAAGAGCGCCTTAAAAACGGCCCCTTCAAGAGCTTGGAGGACTTCTGCTACCGCATCCCCCCGCAAAGCGTGCGCCGTAACCAGCTGGAAGTGCTGGTGCAGTGCGGTGCGTTTGACTGCCTGCATGTGTGCCGCGCTCAGCTGTTTGAGAGTATCGAGCAATGCCTCAGCGGGGCAGCCAGCGTGCACAAAGACAATGCCGCCGGGCAAATGAGCCTGTTCGACATGCAAGAAACCACCTCAGCCCCCGAGGAGCGCGTTATTGTTCAAGAGTGGCCTAAAGACAAGCGCTTGGATGAAGAAAAGTTCCTCACCGGTGCCTACTTTACCGGCAACCCGCTGGACAGCATGCGCGGCGTGATTGACGCACCCAAGTACACGGCCATCGGTACCCTGCCCGATTTGACGGCAGATGAGATACGCGGCCAGCACGAAATGGCGGGCATGCTGCGCGCCGTCAGTATCAAAGTCTCTAAAAGCGGCCAAAAGTTCGCCATCATCACGGTGGAAGACTTCACCGGCAGCACCGAGGCGCTGGTGTGGGGCGACAACTTTACCAAGGCTCTTGCGGTAGAGGGCATGCTGCAAGAGGGCAGTTTCATCAAGTTCCGCGCGGGGATTCAGGAAGACGAAAAAACCGGCGGCAAAAAAGTATCTGCCCGTGGGCTGGAGCTGCTGGATGCCGGCAGCCGCAAGCGCAAAGCCAAGGCCCCGGCGTTTTACGAGATTGTGCTCAACACAGCCCGCCACAATGCCGAGGATTTGGAGCTCATTAAGAGCATTCTGCTGGACCACGGCGGCAAAACTCCCGTGCACATCACCTTCCGTAACTCATTGGGCAACCGCGCCAGTATTGAGCTGGGAGAGCGCTACCGCGTGACGCCCTGCCCACAGTTGGATGAAAAACTATCACTTTACAGTTAAATGGATACAACAACGGAGCAAGAAGAAAAGAAACCCGGCAAGATGCCCGTCATTCGTCTTGGGCTCTTTGCCGTTGCCCTCTCCTTTTTTCTGGGGATGTATTACCAAGATATCATTGACTGGCTTGCGGCAGGGGAAAAACCGCCCACAGCCCTGCGCATCGGTGCCGTGAAAGACGGGCAGCAAGTGCAGACTGATTGTTTCAGCGTGCGCCTTTTTCAATATTACCTCAAGAAAGAGCCCGTGGGGAATCTGACGGTGGTGCCCCACGCGGTGACCGCGTGTTTGACCGAGCTGAAAAAACACACCACGCCTGAGCTGGCAGAGGCGTTCACCCCCCTACAGCTCTCAGAAAAACAAGCCCGAAGTGCCGCCGCCATTTTTGAGGGTAGTTTCTTGTTCTCCAACGCCGCCGATACCCTTGACACGGCCGCCACCGGCCGCGTACACCCCACGGAGTTCTCCGGTGATTTGGCCTTGGCGCACCAAAGCATCAACGGGTTGGTCAATTATTACACCGGCGGGGCTATTGAGCGCATGTTCAGCGGCTCATCAGCACCGCGCAGCACACGCTTACTGGCGGCAGCGGTACATGGGTTCACGGCAGATTGGTATTACCCCATCTATGCCCGCCATACGGAGCAAGATTTCTTTCGCAATGCAGATGCCACGCGCTCTAAAGTACCTTTCCTGAAAGCGGAAGGCAATTTCCGCGTGGTTCAGGACCCGCAGGGTAAGTGGAAAGCCGCGGCCATGTTCATGCGCAACACCCCGCAGGGTGACCACGCCGGGCATGATTCCTGCGCCCGTATCCTCATTCTGCCGCTAGAGGAGCTCCCCCTCAGCGCACGTCCCCTGGCCACGGAGCTGACCACTGAGGATTTCAATGCCATCCGCACGGCGTTAGCCAAGGCCGAGGAAACTGCTGCCACCATCAAACTGCCGCGACTTTCCGGGCGAGAGTATCGCTTGGATATGTTCCCCTCCCTGCAAGCCATGGGCTTGGGTGGCCTCATTCAGCGAGATGCAGCCCCCTTCCCCAAGCTGAGCAAAACCACCCCGTTCCCGCTGGATGGGTTCTACCAACAATGCTCTGCCACATGGGAAGAATCACCGGATACAGCCGTGATGCCGGCCCCCTTCAACGGCAGTGCCACCACCCTTGAGTTTAAGCGCCCGTTTATTTGGATGCTCTGCCCCCTCACCACCCCCGAGCCCCCCTACCTCATGGGCGTGGTGGAGTATATGTAACGCTCTCCCCCGCCCCATCTGCGGCGCAAGCCGTTCTTCACTATGCGAGCAGTGCATTCTTCACTGCGTGCATAAAAACATATTGCCCCCCTAACGCCGCCAGGCATCGCTGGGTAAGCCCATGGAGCGGGCGGCAAAAAGCCATGCTCTAACCGGTACCCACCGCGCACCACTTCGCGTGTCATGCTGCGTCATGAGCGCCCTCGGCACCTTGACTTGACGTGCGCATCATGCTACCATGGGAGCTACTGACCATGGGTAAGACATTATACAGAAAAGTATGGGAAGCGCACACGGTAGGCACCCTGCCGGACGGGCGCACACAGCTCTTTATCGCAACACACTTCGTGCATGAGGTAACATCTCCTCAGGCTTTTGCCATGCTGCGTGAGCTGAACCTACCTGTTCTGCACCCCGAGCGCACCTTTGCCACGGTAGACCACATCATCCCCACAGATAATCAGTGTGAGCCGCTGGCAGACCCGCGTGCCCAAACCATGCTCAACGCCCTGCGCACCAACACGGCGGCAGCAGGTATTCGCATGTTTGACCTGCCCACCGGGTATCAAGGTATTGTACACTCCATCGGGCCGGAGCTGGGCATCACCCAGCCGGGCATGACGATTGTGTGCGGTGACTCTCACACGGCCACACACGGTGCCGTGGGCTCTATCGCCATGGGTATCGGCACTACTCAGGTGCGTGATGTTTTGGCCACCCAAACACTGGCCATGCTCCCCCTCAAGGTGCGTAATGTGCGTGTGGAGGGTACGCTGCGCCCCGGTGTTACCGCTAAAGACGTAGCACTTTACATCATCGGCAAGCTCGGTGCGGATGGCGGGCTCGGGTACGCCTACGAGTTCGGGGGTTCTGCCATTGAAGCCATGGATATGGATGGCCGCTTCACCCTGTGCAATATGGCCATTGAGGGTGCTGCGCGTTGCGGCTATGTCAACCCCGATGCCACCACTTTTGCCTACCTCAAAGGCCGCCCCTACGCCCCCAAAGGAGAGGCTTGGGAGGCCGCGGTAGAGCGATGGAAGAGCTTTGCCAGTGATGCCGATGCCGAGTACGATGACGTGGTCATTTACCAAGCAGAGGACATTGAGCCGACAGTTACCTGGGGTATCTCTCCCGATATGAGCATAGGCATCAACGGCGCTGTACCCGCCCCGGAGGAAGCCCCCGATGCCGAGACCCGCAAAGCCCGCATCACGGCGCTGGAGTACATGCAGCTGCAGGCCGGGCAACCCCTCAAGGGCATGCCCATCAATGTTGTGTTCATCGGGTCTTGCACCAATGGCCGCATAACGGATTTCCGCGCCATCGCCCCCTACCTCAAAGGCCGCAAGGTGGCAGCAGGAGTTAAGGCACTGGCCGTACCGGGCTCTCAAATGACGGCCATGCAGTGTGAGGCTGAGGGCATTGCCGACATCTTCCGCGAGGCCGGTTTTGAATGGCGATTGGCCGGTTGCTCCATGTGCTTGGCCATGAACCCCGATAAATTGCAGGGCGACCAAATTTGCGCCAGCACCAGCAACCGTAATTTCAAGGGGCGCCAGGGCAGCCCCACGGGCCGCACCCTGCTGATGAGCCCGCTGATGGCCGCCGCTGCTGCCGTAACCGGCACCGTAGCAGACCCCCGCGATATATTCGATATTCATTGATAACTCAGCACTCTTTTTTCACTCTATGGCTCTTAATAAAATCACCAGCGTATGCGGCAAGGCTGTTCCCGTACCGGGCGCAGATATGGACACCGACCGCATCATCCCCGCGCGTTTCCTCAAGTGCGTTACGTTCGATGAGCTTGCCGGCACCATGTTTTACGATGAACGCTTCAACGCCGACGGTTCCTCCAAAGGGCACCCCATAGATGCCCCGCAACACGCCGGGGCCACCATTATTCTGGGAGGCGAGAACTTCGGTTGCGGGTCATCCCGCGAGCACGCCCCGCAGGCTATCAAGCGCAGCGGTATTCAAGCCGTTGTGGCAGAGTCGTTCGCCGAAATCTTCTTCGGCAATGCCGCCGGTATCGGCATGCCCTGCGTTTGCGCCACCCATGCAGCCCTGCAAACGGCCCTGTGCATCACCCGCGAGGCCCCGCAAACCCAATGGAGCCTCGATTTGGAGGCCATGACCCTCAGTTGCCCCATGGCTACACTGCCCGTCACCATGCCGGCAGAACCGCGTGAGGCACTCATGCAAGGCCGCTGGGATGCCGTGGTTGAGCTCATGAATGCCCCGGAGGCCGTTGCAGCCCTTGCAGCTAAACTCCCTGCACCGTCACTCTGATATTTTTACGGATATGTTGGCTCTGCTTACACCCCTGATTACACGCGGCGTTATCGACAACACTGAGCACGGGCTCATCAGCCTGCGCCTGTGGTTTGTGGATGGGCAAGAGCCCCTGCACGTGCGCATGACCGGTAACTGCCTGCGCGATATCGCCGGGTGCAGGGTAGAGTTCAGCAACCCCACGCATACCACCGCCACCGAGGTACCCGAGCTGGTGCAAACGCTGCGCCGCATGCCGCACCACTTCAACGCGGGTGATATCACCTTTGCCCGCCGCGTGCCCGATAACGACAACCGCGGTGCCCTCAGCAATATCCTCTATATCGAGTTCTTCATTGATACAGAAAAACGCGTCCTGCTCGAGTTCTCGGGCATTCCCTTTGATATCTCCCTGCCCCAATGGGAGCAAAGCTGGGAGGAGGACAACGTGCAACAATTGCTGAACATGGAGGCGCTGCGTGCCCACATACGCGCCAATGTAGAGCTTTACAAAGGGCCCTCTGTCAGCATGTTGCAAGACGACATGCCCCCCTGCCGCTGGGATTATGTGCTCAACCGTGCCGAGGCTTACATGGCCATTTACCCCTCTATTCATGATAAATACGGCCCGGAGCCCGGTGGCTACCTCTCTGCCGCTTTTGTTATGGACCGCACTGATTTTCTGCACCGCATGGCCGCCGAAGACGAGGCCCACATGCCGCCGGATGCCGAGGTCATGAACCGTGATTGGGAGGTGACGGATTTTCTGCCGAAAGAAGAGGCAGAGGCCGTGTACCGCGCTATGCACCACGCCCTGTTTCGCGAGGCCTCTCAAATGACGGCTTTGGTGCAGAGCTTGGTTATCAACGGGGCTGAGAAAGTGCGCATCTCCAAAGAGGCTATTGCCTATGTCAACACCTACTCCGGGGTGGTGGCACATTTGCTGGCCACGCTACTGCTGGCAGAGGACGCCAACGCCGCCGGCTTGATGGCGCAGCGCTTGCAGGTCATTATACGCCGCATGCGGATTCTGGACACCATGGCCCGCGCCTTGCCGCCGGTTTGCAGTGCCCCCCTCTGCCGCGCCGGCGCAGCGCTGCTGAACAATACCGAGCACCTGCTCTCTACCCTGCAACCCTGAGCCCCTCTTCACCATGTACATGGCTCATGAGCGTCGCCAATACATCCTACGCTTGCTGGAGCAGCGCGGGCGTATTCGCTCTGCGGCGCTGGCCCGCGAGCTCGGCGTGACGGATGAAACCATACGCACCGACTTGGTGGCGCTTCAACAAAAAGGCTTGCTCAAGCGCGTGCATGGCGGGGCAGAATACGTGGTACCCGCCACAACCGCCACGGCAGATGATATGCGCGCGGATGTTGCCTTGGCCCGGCTGGTGGCACAACAGCTCCCCCCCGGCGCCGTCATCTATACCGACCCCTGCCGCTTTGCGCGTGTGTTGGCCACCGTATTGGCAGATACCCCCTGTACCTTCATTACCCCCTCCCCGCAATTAGCGTTGCAACTGGCCCCTGCTGCCCTTCCCCACACCGTTATCTGCACCGGGGGTACCATTGATAAAGAAACACGCCTGTGCCATGGCCACGCGGCCGAACAAGCACTGCTGCATGCGGCCCCGCATACGGCCATCTTACAACCCGCAGCGCTGTCGCCCACACACGCAGCCTACCGCCACTCCCTACAAGCGCGCTGGGCACAGCTGGCGGCACACCATGCCGAGCACACATGTGTTGTTATACCCGCAGCAGCACTTTACAACACTGCCCCGGCAGCCATCCCTCTGCCTGCCTACACGCTTGTGACAGAGGACAATATCCCCCCCGGGTTCGAGGCCGTCCCCACGCTCACCATCCCCTACATCTCGGCTGAAATGCTCAGCGCAGATGATGATTTTAATTTCTGAGTCCTCCCCCTCTTTGCGGGGTGAGCGCCCTCCCTCTCCTCCTTTTTTATTGTATTAATCACTATACAAAACAGCGCACCGTGCCTGTGCAGGGTGCGCCATGAATGGTTCTGTAATCCTCAGATTACTTCACGCTCACTACGGGAGGAACGGTGTCAGCGGGAGGATTGGTGCCGGGCTGCTGCTGTTGCTGCTGCTGGCAGGATACAAGAGCAGCGGCCGTAAGGGCGAGAATAGCGATGGTCTTCATTACTGATACTGATTGGTTTGGTTTTATATGATTACCTCACCATGAGGCTCTCTACATCTCTAAGATTACTTAATTTTTCTTAGAAATCAAGAAAAAAAATTAACTTTTCTTAAAAAAATGTTTATTTCCTACCAAAAAACCTCTTTTTTGCACTAAAAAGCGTGTTTTGAGGGGGCATGAGCCTTATTTCTGCACCAAATCCGGTTCTGTTGCGTTGTTTGCCGACACAGCAGAAGTCTCTTTATTGAGAGATGCCCAAACATAGCGTTTGAAGATAACCTTAATGGCTGAGGTAAGAGGCACGGCAATGAGCGCGCCGAAGACACCGCCGAACACCAAGCTCCAGAACAGCACGGAGAACATAACCGTCATGTCATGCATCTTCATATTCTTGCCAACGATTTTAGGCTGCAACACCCAGCCGTCCAACTGGCTTACCGACAAGAAAATAGCGGCCACGGCCACCACCATGCTGAAATCATACCAAGTAAACCAAGCCACCAACATGGCAGGTATGCTGGTAGAAATCATACCGATGTAGGGAATAATCCCCAGAATAGCCACCGCGGCGGCAATGGTAAGCGCATAGGGCAGCCCCAGGCAAGACAGCGCAATACCCAGCAAGAAGCCATCTATCAAACTCACCAGCATTTGCCCGCGTACAAAGGCAACCACGTTCTGGTTAATCTCGCTCAGCGTGGCCACCACCTCATCTTTCAACCGAGAGCTGCGCAGCGGCAGTATCTTATCCCAGTTCTTAGCGATGGGTTCTGTCTCAAGCATGAAATAGAACAAGAAAACCGGTATCACAATAATGCCGATAAATACATAAGTCAGCCCGAACAAGAAGCGCCCGCCGGCCGTAAGCCACTCCACACCTTTCTTAACCAAATAACCGGAGTGGTGATTCATGACCACCTGCAACTTAGTCTCATACTCTTTATTGGCATCGGCCGTTACCGCCACGGCCACGGTCTCTTGAACACTCAGGGCAGTGTCGGCAGACGGGCTCTCGCTACCGGTGGCGGGGGCTGTTTTGGCTTCGCCCTCCGCCTCCGTCTTAATGGCTTGATTATAGAGCATGTCTACCACCTGCTGCACATAGCGATCCTCATGCAACATTTTTCTGGCAGAGGTCACAATGTTGGAGGCTATATAGGCTCTGTTGTTATACAACTCATTAGACTGGTGCACCAAGGGCGGCACAATACAGAAAAACAAGCCCGTTATCAACCCGAATGCACCCAGCATCACTATCAAAATGGCCCAAATGCGTTTTACCACATACCGCTGCAACCACTTAACCACCGGATTCAGCAAATACGCCAATATACCCGCTATCAACACCGGCAGCAATACCGCCTCCAGCGCCACAAACAACTTCACCAAACCATACGCACTCGCAAATGCCAACGCCACAATAAACACCAAGCTCAGCAGCGTCAGCGCAGACCACATCACACGTGCCTGCATCACGGTCGGGTACTTCTTATCCTCTGCACTCATGCGAAACATTATACACACTATCACCGCCGTTGCAAGTAAATAACGAGTTACAGCCACCCTGAAAAAAGGGTGCCGCGCCCCCATCCGGGACGGGACGTCATAAACCGTATACTAACGGCGGAGGCGGTCAAGCGCATTGTATACCCCGGCCAGCAGGGTACCGGTAATGCTGTGCCACACGCAGCAAATGGCGGCAGCTAGGGCAGCCTCGGGCATGGCGGGGAAGTGGCGTGCAGCCAGCACCGTGGCCAAACCGGCATTTTGCATACCTACTTCAATGGAGAGGGTGCGGCGTTTGGGCCGATTCATGCGGGTGGCACGTCCGGCCAAGTAGCCGAGGATGTAGCCCAGGGTATTGTGTAAGAAAACGGTGAGAAAAATTAGAACCCCGCTGGTGAAGAAACCGGCCCCCTTGGCCGCGGTGACCCCGCCCACAATGCAGGCAAGCCCCAGCACCGAAAGGCCGGGCATGATGCGGCACACCTCGGCATACTCCGCACGCTTGCCGAAGCAACCGTTGCAAAGCGCCCCGATACCCACCGGCAGGATGGTAACATAAAGAATACTGCGGAACATGCCCATGGCATCCACATCAATACTTTCCCCGGCAAGCCAAAGCACCAGCAGAGGGGTGACAAAGGGTGCCAGCAGGGTGGAGACGGTGGTCATGCCCACGGAGTAGGCCACATCTCCCTTGCAAAGAAAGCTCATGATGTTGCTGGATACTCCACCGGGGCAACAGCCCACCAAAATCAACCCGGCGGCTATGCCACGCGGGAGGTCAAAGCATGCAACCAGCGCCCAGGCAATCAGGGGCATGATACTGTACTGGGCACAGGCGCCAATCAAAATATCCACCGGCTGCGAGGCCAGAATACGAAAATCTGCCGGGCGCAGGGTCATGCCCATGGTAAGCATGATGAAGCCCAACACCAGCGCTTGCACATCCCCCTGCACCCAGGTGAACATGCCCGGTACAACAAAAGCCAACCCGGCCACCCCTATCACAAAGGGGGAGGTATATTGCGCCAACCATGCGCTGACTTTTTGTATTTCTCGCAACACGCCTGTGCATTCTACCACCCGCCCCTCAAATTTCAAGCGAAATATGTGCCGTCTCTCTCTCCTGCCCCGTTTTTCATGCGAACGCAGTGAGCTATCATGTTTCACTATCATGCCCCGCTATCATGCGAACGCAGTGAGCTTTCATGCAAGCGGCACAGCCGCGCGCAGTTTGATAAAAACCATTCAGACGGACACGCCTGACAAGAAACACAATCATCCCCCCCCCCCTAATTGTTAACCTCACCTTAACCAAAAACAAACACAAAGCAGCCCTCCCCGCAGCCCCCCTTTACCTTGGCCGGTGGAAATTATACTTGCACACCGCAAGCGTATTTGTTACATTAGCTTACACACCCCCACGCCATGAAACACCCCCTACACCGTCTCTTCACCTGCGCCGCCGCCTGTGCCGCGCTCAGCTCATGCTGCTCTCAAGTACACCAATATATTTGGCAAAAAGCAAAAGTAGCGGAAAACGCAGAGTGGTTTGACACCAAAGACAGCATAGACCTCTTCTCCGATGGCAAACATGTGTACGCCAAAGGAAACCGAGGCACGGTACGCGGCTGCTTCAAAAGAGGGCCGATTGCGCTCCTTATCCCCATGCACGGGGGGCCCGGCGGGTACGCCTCTTTTGCACCCACCAATGACGATACCACGCCCATCTACTATCGTTTGGATGCCGATGAGGCACGTGAGATCCGCAAAGCAGAAGCCGCCGGTAAGAAGTCTGTTGACATCTTCCCGTTTTACAGAGAGCACGCCACCCTGCCGGCCCATGCAAAAGCCCTCAACGTGAAAGGCGAGGCATTGGAGCAAATGAGGATAGATGGTCACTCCGCATACGATGAAGATGTGCCCTACACCACCGATGCGCACAAATACTACGCCTACCCGCTGGGCGTGCTCACCGCCGTGGCCGTAGATGCCCCGCTCACCCTTGCCACCAACGCCATCAGCTTGGCCGGTGCAGTCATCATAACCACCGTTACCGGCCCCTACCAACTCTACAAAGTCTGCACCCAAGAAGCCCCCGAAACCACCACCCCCGCCGACAACACCCCATAAGCACACCGCCCGATACAGGCGCGAGCACTAATACGCTTGACTCCCCCCCCCATAAACCATTACAATAACAACACGTATGCGTAACTTTTATATCGTAAAACCCGGGGATTCCACCCCCACCGGCCCCATGAGCATGGAGGCCATTCAAGCCGGCTTGGCCGACGGCTCTATCACACAAGATTATTTATACTGCCAACAGGGAGCCCAGCAATGGCTACCCGTCAGCACACTGCAATATAACAGAGCCATTGCCCCCGTCCCCACCCCGGCCCCCGGCCTCACCAAACCCGCCAATCAACTGGTTTGGAGCATCCTTTGCACCTTCTTCTGTTGCTTGCCTTTGGGCGTTTTCGCCATTATCAAATCCGCCTCCGTTGACTCCCTGTGGGATCAAGGCAAACATGCAGAGGCCATCTCGGCCGCAAAAACCGCCAAAATCTGCAACCTCATCAGCTTGGGCCTCAATGTGCTCATTATCTTCTTCTATTTCATCGCCATCGTTGCTATGTCGGCAATGTAACCCCTCCCTCGGCGCAGAGCCAATGACTTAAAAAATTGCTTTTTAACAACATTTGGCTTGCATCCCCTCCCACGCAAGAGTATAATCACCCCCGCAAACCATCCCGCGGGGCATTAGCTCAGTTGGTAGAG
>JAFYUT010000033.1 GCA_017549485.1 Akkermansia sp. | reverse complement strand
CTGTAGAGAATCTTGATACCGCTTCTGCTGAGGAAGAGGAGGAAGAAACAGCCTCTGAAGAGTAAAAATGACCATGAAAAAAACGAGGTTGAACATGTTGGGGCTTTGCTGTGCTGCATTTGCCATGACGGCCGGTGCCGCCGATGTTGCCGCCCCGACTCCTGCGCCCACTGCCGTGGCAGCTGCAGCACATAAGGCTACTCTTATCAACGGTAAGGTTAACCCGAATGCTCAGGTGTATTTTTACCTGCAATCTGCCTCATGGTGTGGCCCCTGCCGCATGGCTATGCCCGGTGTGGTTGAGGCCCATCAAGAGATGCGGGCAGATGGCCGCGCTGAGGTGATTCTTGTAAATTATGATGCAAGCGCCGATGAGGGTAAAGCCTATATAGCATCTTACCTCACGGATATGCCCTCCGTGCATTACTGTGACCGCAACGTAGATGCGCTGCCCGGCTTTACTCGTTCAGGAGGGGTTCCCTTTGTGATTGTGGTAGATGCCGAGGGCAATGTGTTGGACAAAGGGGCACCCACCCGCATTGAACAGTGGAAGAAGTACGTGAAATAACCCGAATCACAAGACCTTTTATGGAAGAGCGGTGGTTTTCGCCACCGCTCTTTTTATCTTAAATAACATCCGGCGCTGCATTCGGTGCCGTGTTTTTCTTTGTCGGGCGAGTAGCGCGAATACGGTAAATCAGGGGTAATTCATAGCCCTCTCCTCTCAGTGTCGGGGGGATGATGAGTTCCCAACGATTGCCCGGCGGTATTTCATCTGCCACGTCAAGCAGTAGCTCGGGGAGGTCATTTTGCGCGTTAATGATACGATCTCTTACCCGCAGGTACATCTCCGGTCCCAGCTCTTCCTCCTCGATGAAGCGGGCTTGTAAAAAGGGGATATTGTTCTTTTCGTTACCATGTGTACGGCAAAGAATTCCGTTGCTGAGCTTTATCGTGCCGGGTTGTTGCTGTTGTATGAGCATGATATCGGCAGCGATGCGGCGGTGTTGCATGCGGCGCAGCTCTTCTCGGGCTTCCCAATAAGCGGTGGAGGCCTTATCCATCAGTTGAGAAAATTGCTCGTCATCTGCATTCATCAGCATAGGCAGCAACTCTTCAATGCGTGCATGCAATTGTGGGCTCGGCTCATCAATTACACGGGCGGCATCCATGCCGCACAGAATACTACGCTCTGCAAAAAGCTCGGGAGATTCGTGAGTAATAGTTGGCAGATGCGGAGATTTCGCTGCAAAATAAGCACGGGCTTGTTGAATTTGCTCCTCGTCAGAGGATTCTCTCATGGCCAAAATCTCAACGGCGTGAATGTTTTTTTTGAGCAGGGGCTCGGCATCTGCCGCATCCAACAAACTCGTGGGCATTATAAAGCGCCAAGCAACCCCGCGGGGAGCCTCATAAAGAGCTTCATCCACGGCCTCGGGTGTGCCGCTGATAGGCACATTGTAGCGTGTGCCGGGTATGCTGCCCATCAGCAGGTGGGCACGGCGGGCTTTGTAATTCAGGTTTTCTTCCGGCAGAATAAAGCAGTCATACTGCAAGCCGTTTTCCAGGCATGTTACCCCGCTTTGTGCGGCATGTGGGGTAAGAAAATCCGCTGCCTGAATTTGTTGTATCACATAGTCCATTTGTTGTTGATAATAGGTGAGTACGCGTGAAGCGCTGAATCCATTGCCCCCTGCCAGTTGCTCTCGGAACCCTTGCATGAATAATTCCCGGTCCACCTGTTCAACATTTAACCCCTCCTTGATTTCCATCAGGTGGTAGCGCACGGCAGATACGGCCAGTAAGGCATCGTATTCCAGCTTGGCTGTTTCCAATCGCTGCACGGGTGATACTTCCTGCTGTGCCATAGCAGGGCACAGCATAGCAGCCGTTGTAATGAAAAAGAGTCGGTTCATGGGCGGTAATATTCTGCGTTAAGTAGTAATTGTTCCAGCTGCTCGGGCAAGCGGGTGGTGTCGCGTTGGTAAAAATCGGCACGCAACACGGTATCCGGTACATCGGGGTGGTTGCTGCGTATAGACAGTACACGCTCGGTTGATTTGATGCTCAGCATATATTCCCCATGGCGCATGTGCAAAATACAGGTGGCATACTCGTCTTTTTCGGCAAGTCCGGCATCCGCCAATTTAAGCAGGTGCCGTCTCACGGCGGGTACATCTACCGTCTCTTGACCATGGGGTACCAGCAGCAAGAGCAGGCGGTTAATCTCGCTTGTTTGTTCTTTGTTGAGTGCGGGCTGTGCGTTGCGGGCGTCGAGCACAATGGCCGTCTCCATTTTTTCTCCATTGCGCAGCAGTTCCAGTCGCAGTGTCTCACCGGCGGTTTTGTTTTGTACAACGGCTGCCAAATCCGCCGGTGAGCGCAGGGACCTGCCATCTGCCGCCAGCAGCACATCTCCGCGGCGCAAGTGTTGCGCAGCTGCGGTTTGCGGTGTGATGGCCCGTACTGTCAGACCGGTTCCGTCGGTTATGTGCTCAGCGTATACCTTTTGTACTTCGGGGCGAGTCGGTTCTGCCCGCACTCCCAATAAGGCGGGCTGAGCCATTGCAGACAAAGCGAAGATAAATGGTATGGCGGCTTTGAATGGAGTTACCATGCGAAACTTGCGTGTTGGGGTTTGGTGTTTTGATTGGCCGGGTTGCTACAGAACTCAAGCACTTCTTTGCGTTGCTCTGCCGGCATGCCGAAAGTGCGTATAAAGCGTATGGTTCCATCTGTTGTCAGTACGCTCACAACGTAGTCCTCGGGATAATTTTTGTTGGTTTCTTTAAATCCTTTGAGCAACTTACCGTGTATTGTTATGTAATAAGACGAATCATCATTCGGCGTGTCTTTCCATTTCCAAGTGCGGAAACTGTCGTCTGCCACTATTTTTTCTACTACGGGCGCCGGTTTTCGTTGAGACTCTGCTTTGGCCGGACTTTTTTTGTCGATATCAATCAGCATGTGAGCCGTGGCTTCGGCTCGGGTGCCGCGTACGGACATGAGCGCGCGCTTGACCAGTGCTTGATTGCCTGTCATCTTGCTGCGGCAAATATCGGCAAAGGCTCGGTAGTAGCATATATGGGCGTGATCGGGGATAAGCCCATAGGGCGTGGCGTTCGAGATGCCGTCTGTCAGCAAATACTCATAGGCAAACACGGCATCCTCCCACATGCCTTCGCGTGCAAAACGCAGGGCCAGTTCGGGGGTAATGCCTGCGGTGCGTCCCCAGCTGTGTATGAGGTCGCTCTTCATCATGTTTTCATACTGTGTGCCGTGGGCTGCTTGGTCTTCGCGGTAGGCGCAGTATTCTTCATAATTGATACGCAAACGCCACATAGCCAACAGCAACGCATCGTGCCGCAGTCGTTGTGCTTCCGTCGGGTCGGATTCCAATAGAGCCATGGCCTCACGGTAGGCCGGGGTGGTATCCGTATCGGCGTGTTCGGCCATTTTGGCTAATATCTGTGCCGCGGTGTCTTTTTGGTTATCTTTCACCAAGGCTCGTATCAACTGCAAACCCACGGGGGCGAACTCACCACAGAGATAGCGAGAGGGGCATTCTTGCCATTGCAAGATGGGGGCCGTTATCCCCCAGCGAGAGAGGTGCAGTAAGATTGTGCCGGTGAGCTGAGGGGAAATATCACCGGCGTGTTCCCGAGCCAGTTGCATAAAGGCTGCAATGGCTTCTTCTCTCTCCTCATCGGTAGCGGCAAGGGCGCGGCTGATGTAGGCGGCTCGCAGCAAGTTACGCCCCAAGTCATCCTCATGCCCCAAGCGGGCAATGCGCATTTCATAGCGTAGCCCCAGTGCCTCGCCGTAGTCGAACAGCGGTTCCTCCTCTCCCTCGTAATGTTCAAACAGGGTAAGCAGAGCCCGCATGCTGAAGCCTCGCAATTCTCGCTGGCAGATAATCAGCGGCCACAGGTTGTGCTTGTTGAGCAAGCGGGCTAAGCGCTTGCAGGCTTGTTGCAGTTCTTCGGTGTGCCCCTGTTTTTCCAGCATGGCCAGTTGTAGGGTGAGCCTGTGCATGTATTGAGGCACCTTGCACAAGGCCTCATTGACTATGGGGTTGTTGGTTTCTCCCTGTTCATATTGAATGCTGGCGGTATCATCGGCAAAATCCACCGTTATGCCGTCTTCTTCAAAGTGCAGGGCAATGCGGGCAAATATGGGGATGGTGAGGGCATCTTGGTTCGGCCGTGCCAGTTGGCATTTATCCAGTTCCGTTGCCAACAGTTGGCCGGCAAAGCCTTCTTCACGCGTTTGGCGCAGTAATTTCTCCAGTTCTTTAAAGTCTTTATCGTAGGCGGCCAAAACCGTTTGTGGCTCGGAGTCCGGCAATCCCATTAACTTGGGTTGCCACTGGGGCAGTTCTACTGCTGAGGCATCCGGCCAGAAGGGGCATACCCCATAGGGGGTTATGGTAACGGGCATCCACGCACTGCATCCACCTCCTATGGCCAAAACACACCGCGGTGCCAGTGCCTGCATGTGCAGGGGAAGCTCATCTGCCTGTTTCATGACGGTTTCCATGGCTTTCGACGTGGTGCCGAAGGCGTATGGATTCAGCGCAGAAAGACAGCAATCGGGCACATCATACCCTGTGCGGCCCTGTAGGGTAACACCCTTAAAGCATAAGTAGTCATGCAGCGCCTCCGGCTTGCGGCGCAATAATTCAAAACCGGGGTTATCGATAGTGCGGGCCAGTGTTACGGCAGAGTCGGTATCTCGCCAAATCATGGAGAAAAGTAAGTTGCAATGCGGGTGCTGTTGGGTTGACTGGCGGTTGCATACTTTGCCTCGCAGTGCCTTTTCTGCATGCAGAAAGCGCAGGTAGCTTTCATCGAAATGGGCGATTTTTCCGGCCTCTTTATCAGAAATCTCTACACGTTTACCTCCTTTGAAATTCTGCAATTGCAGCTTCATGGCCAAGGCAAATATCTTGCTGCGCCCTTGGCCATTGCAAAAATGTTTTAATGTCGTGTTCAGCAGGTAAAGCTCATCCATGCTGAAATCGTCTGCCTCTTGCAGCATGAAGATAATACCTTTGTATATTTCATCCCCATCGGTGTAATCGCGAAACAAGTCGCGCATTCGCAGTACGAATTTGCGGCTCGGGGCTTGTTCGTAGGTGGCGTTGGGGATTCTGTCCTTTAATAAATGCCGATACCGGAGCAGGGGAAGCGCTTTGGGTAGCTCATCTTTTTTGCAAAATGACAGCGCGTAGCTTTCGATATAGGAATTTTCTACCGTATTTTGGGTGAGTTGGTAGAAGAGCTCATCATCATCGGGATTGGCCAAGTAGGCTTTGAATTTGTCTAAATAGGCCGCAGTGTAGGGGCTGAGGTCTTGCAAAATACGCAGGCGGGTCTCATTGTCTTTCGTGCTGAACAATGAGGCAACTTGCACCTCGCCCACCAACGGTTGAATAGGCTCAGTGTGTGAATAGGTGGTGTATGCTCCCAGCTGTTGCAGGGTGCATGCTATAGCTGCGGCGGTCTGTGGTAAAATTGTTTTCATAAAGCGGCTGGCAGGTGAAAGATGGAACGAGATGCCGGCTGGTTTTTCATGTGCGGAATATAAATCGACCATGAAAAACCATTGCGTTGCATGGGGGCGCCGGGTGGTGTTTCGTACAGTGAAAGAATCATGCCGTGGATGTAGCCCAAGTAATCTTGCAAAGGCCCTGGGCCGATGAGAGCCGTGCTTTTGTATAGATTGTTCAAGTCGTGGATTTTATCGTAAATGCCTTCATCATAGAAGCCGTCTTCTCGGCAGTAGGCAATCAGGAACACATAGTGTTTTGCCCAGCGCTTGACGGCATCCGGATTCTCTTTTACATAGTTGCGAAAAGCCGTGTCCAGGCTGCTGCCACGCCTGTTCAGCAACAGAACGACTATGGATGTGTGGTGTACGGCAGCGTAGCATACAGCCTCGTTGACATTTTCGGCAATGTTCAGCGGCGGTGTATCGCCCTGCGGGGTGTTGTCTGCGTGTTCTCTGAGCAATTTCAATGTTGCGGGGCTGACGGTGTACCAATTCTTGTTGGTGAAGGCGTATTCTTCCGTATACTCCGTATTAGGCACATACAGGGTTTGCAATTTTCCGTCGGCTTTGGCCACCAAGGCGATGATGGCGGTGCCGTTTCGGTTGTAGATGGCAGAGATAATTCGTGCCGGGAATTTGCCCCGAAAATAGCCGTCTATGGTGATAAACTCATTGCTTTCGTACCAGTTGCTCACATACTCTATATCATTTTCTGATAAATCGGTAATATTGGCATGGATTGTTCTGCCCTTGGGGGTGGTGAGCACCACCATGGCACGGTTGCCCCAAGCCCCGTGTATGCCGGCTAAAGTGGCCCGCAGCGGGGTATGGGCTATGGGGTGCCACGTGCGTTCCTCTGCCGGTGCCAGATAGTTTCGCTCCGTCATATCAAGCTGCGGGGCGTCAAACTCTTCGGCTCGGGCAAAAGTGTCAAATCCTTGCGCTGCATGACATATCAGAAGCAGTGTGCCGATAATCGTAAAAAAGTGTTTCATTTTGCTGACGGAAGTTGAAAAAAGATAAAATCAATGTTGAATGGCTTGTAGTGTTTATCGTCTTGCAGGGGTGTTTCCCCCACATATACCGGTACCATTACGCCATATCCTTTTTGGGCAAAGTAAAGTTGGTAACTGTTGCTGCGCAGGCCGGGTAATATATGCTCCTCACCGTAAAATTCTTTCATTAATTGCTCTATCACAGCCGGGTATTCCTCTATCTTAGTGCCGGCAGGCAGCGGCAGCGGGTTTTCAACCTTCATGCCGGTTCCCTCGGTGATGTTATGGCGCTTTTTGTAGGCTTCTATGCGGTTTTGCGTGCTTTTTCGTAACGCCTCTTTGGCTTTGTAGGAGGCGTCGTCTCGGGCAAATGTGTCGTACCAGTGGAAGAATCTGTTGTGCGCCTCTTGATTATACAGCTCACTCATCCACGAGCTGCGTTTTCTCATAATACGGTCTATAACCGGGCCGTAGCCAAAAAAATCCCTCAGGTAAAATTTATTGATGTTTTCACGCTTATTTTGTATCAAAGCGTGTAAGTGCAGGCTGCCCGCTGCCGTGCTTTTCAGTTGCTTGACCCACGCTTCGGATTGGTCCAACGCATGGATGAACGCCTCGGCTTCCGTAGGTTTAAGTTCAGCAATTTTATCCAGAATTCGGGATTCAATCATCTGAAGTGCAGTAACCTCATCTGCGCTCAGCGGGGTGTTTATTTCCTCTTCACTGAAGCGGTCCTCTTGCCGGGTGATGAAAAGAAACAGTTTCACCGAGCCGTGGCAGGCTGCTGCCACTTCTTGCTGCAGCAGCCGGTTGTACTTAGCTTGGGGGAGCTGGCGCAAGGCGTAGTGCAGGGTGCCATCTGCATACAGGCGTTCTGTGGTTGCGGCATTGGGCACTACCTTTTCACACACGCTGCGGTAGTGTTGCTCCGTTTCTTTGAGTTTGCGGAGCACGGGGAGCGCCGCATCGGCTGTTGCTGCATCTCTGATGCTTTGTAATGCTGCGATGGCTGATTCCAATGCCACGCGCATGTCCTCCGTTGCTTGCAGTAGCTCCAGTTTGGGGGCGGTAAGATTTCTTTTGATGATAGTGGGCAATTGTTCAACCTGAATCTCAGCCTCGGATTCGGATGCCCGTGCATGCATGCCTGCGCACAGTAACGCCGCCATGCTGATAACTATTCCTCGTTTCATACACCTATATAGGCTCATCTTTTCAGAATTTTATTGAGTTCCGTATCATTTTATCATAAAAAAAATCATTTTTATAGGTAAATATTAAAAAAATCGGGCTGTTAATACGCGGGGTGAGTGTAGAATCAAGTTTTTTTCGCTTGCAAGATGTGGTTGAAAAAGCTAGAATAAACGAAATACGAGTGATTTTTTAGCATGTTCGGCAAGATAATCAAAGTAGTGCTGCCAATTTCGGTGTTTCTGACCACTGTGTTAGTAACCACCTGTGCCAAGCCGTATGGGTCCGTGGGCAAGGCTTCGGTAGAGGAGGTGATGAGAGCAGATGCCATAGCCGTGACTCCGTGTATACCGGGGTGGTTGCTGGAGGCAGACCAGATTCACCGCCTGAGCAAGACGGAGTTTCGGGAGCTGTGTGCCGTTTTGCGTCGCTCCGAGCTTCAATCGGTACACGAGGAGCATTACCGTACAGAACCCGGCGGCCACCACGAGGACTCCCCGGAACGCGTGTTTTACCTGTATGCCAGCAGTGGGCAGTGCTTGGGTGCCAAGGTAGTGGGAGAGCTGGTGGTGTTGGATGATTTTGAAACAACGGAGGAGGACAGCCGCGCACTGTATCGCCTGCTGCGTCCGCATCTTGAAAAAGTGTTGGAAGACCTTTGATGGGAGCTGTGCAACACATCTGCCTGCGCCGCCGATGGTGGGTGCTGATTTTTGTCGCATTTGCCGTGGCAGTGTGCATGACATTGTGTAATCTGAGCTATGTCAGCCCGCACGTTGCTCCCGGTATTTATCCTCAACCTGATACAAGTTTCATAGGGCGGCGCACCCAAGTGCGGTTGCCTGCGGAGCCCGCAGAGGTGGCGGTCATTTTTATAGGTGGGTTCGGGGATGTCATGACGGCCAACTTTCGTTGCGTGTATGAGGGCATGCCTTTGCTGCCCACGGCGGGGCGCCAGTTGCGGGCCTGCTATGCGTGGGATGGCGCAGAGGGGAATCTCTTGAAGCACGATACCCAATTGGCCTGCCGAGATATCAAAGCTTTTTTGCAAGTGAACCCCGGGGCGGATTTAGTGTTTGTAGGGCATAGCTACGGGGGCTCAGCGGTGATGGATATCATGCGCCGTTTGGAGGGTGCCGCATACGGTAAAGTGGTGGTAGCCACGTTAGACCCCGTGAGTTGTCGTGCCCGCTCATTCCCCAAGCAAAGGGCCGGTGGGGTTCTCTACTGGGTAAATGCCTATTGTGCGCCTTATCGCTCGCCCATGGATATTGCGGCTCGCGTCGGTGGCCCGTGGCGCGCCTGCGAACAGGCAGATGCAAACTTGTGCTTCAGTGGTAAAGAAAAAGACAGCCAAGGAAAAGCGTACCGCCACTCTCGCCCCCAATCATTATTTGCCGATGCCCATGCGGCTTACGGGGTGTCTGCTCAAGAGCTTTTGTTTGATGCGTGCCGCCGTTTGCGGATAGGGGAACCCGTAGAAGAGAAAGATGATAACAATGAGTAAAACAGGCCAATTCCGATTTTGGGTGGCAGCGTTGTTGCTGTTGGGTGCAAGCTGCTCACAACAACAGCAGCAGGTGGTAGCTCCCGGTATTTACCCCGAGCCGCAAACCGGCTTCTTTGCCCGGCGCGCACAGGTGCGCTTGCCGCAGGAAAAAGCGGATGTTGCCTTCATCTTTATCGGCGGTTTTGCCGAGCAGGTTCTTACGCATTTTCGCTCAGTGTATGAGGGTACCCCCGTGCTGCCGGTGCCCGGTAAACAAGTGCGTGCCTTTTATGCGTGGGATGGCGGGCGTGGTTGCCTGCCGTTTCACAGCACCCGCCTTATTCAGGAGGATTTGAATGCTTTTTTGCAGATAAATCCCGGGGCTGATTTGGTATTTGTGGGGCATAGTTACGGTGGCTCTGCCGTCATGGATGTGGTGCGCCATATCAAGGGTGAGCACGGTAAAATCATTGCCGTGACGGTGGATGCCGTGAGCTGCCGAGACCGTTCTTTCCCGCGAGAGCGTGCTGCCGGTGTTGATTATTGGGTGAATGTGTATTGCCGCCCATACCGCCACCCCAAAGATGTGGCCGCCATGGTGGGTGGGCAGTGGCGGGAGTGCCCTCAGGCAGATGAAAACCTGTGTTTCAGTGGTAAAGAACGGGATGCCAAAGACCGCCGCTACCAGCATGCCCGCCCCGATTCTCTCTTTGCGGAAGAAAATACCACCCGCGGCATATCGGCATATCAGTTAATGCTTGATGCCTGCAAACGCTTTAAAATAGGTAACCCAACGTCAAAATAATATGAGTGAACAAGAGTCAGCACCTATGCCGCCTTGGGTGCGGTTGCAAAAGACTGCGGCAGAATTGTTGCATCTTCAACCTGCATGCCGTGGGCAGGTGCATCCCTTGGCTACGGTAAACGGTGTGTTGGAGTTGGGGGAAGGCTCCGTTATCAAACCCGGTACGGTGATAGAGGGGCATGTGCGTATCGGTAAAAATTGCAGTATCGGCCCCAATGCCTACCTGCGCGGGCAGGTGAGTATAGGCGATAATTGCGTTATCGGTAATGCGGTGGAGATAAAAAGCAGCGTGTTGGGTAACAGTGTATTCGTGTCGCATCTTACCTATATAGGTGACTCGTGGTTAGAGGATGATATCAATGTGGGCGGTGGCTGTATTTTCAGCAATTTCAGGCATGATGCTGCTGAAATCCGCATGCTGCATCAAGGAAAACTCATGCCTACCGGGCTTAATAAATTGGGCTGCTGCGTGGGGGCTCACAGCCGAATCGGTTGTAAATGTGTGGTGTTACCCGGGCGTGTTTTGCCGCCATACACGCAAACCTACCCCGGCACGGTATATACGGGCAGCGGCAAGGCCTGATTGTTACTGACGCACACAAGTGCCTCAGTTGTTGCTTTTTTGCTATGCAACCCCGTGAAAATATGTTACACTAACGGTACATGAGCCAGACTGACATCATCTGTAAAGCCACCACCGATACGTTTGTGCGTTTCGGTATCGTAATTCTTGCCGTTTTCGGCTTTTCTCTCTATTTTGTGTACGATGGTGCCATCGGTTACGCTGCTAAAAATGAGGTGATATGCAGCTATAAAGCTTTTGCGGATTTGGGTGAGGCTGCCCTCAAAGAGAAAGACACCGATGCTTGGCGTGCTCAACGAGAATCGACTCCCTTGCTTGCTACGGAGAAAACAGCTGAAGGTGAGTTGCTTGCCGTGCAGGGAGAGGACCGCTATCCGCTGCCTGCCGATTGCGAGGCTGCGACACACTGCCCCGCAGAGGTAATGGATTTGCAAGCCATGCAAGATTGGCACGCCTGCTGGGAGAAATACACCGGCCGTAAGGGTATGCCCATTAAACCCGGTGAGCATCCCTATGATGCCGGGGCTATTCGCGAGCAATGGATTGGCAGCGTGGTGGGCTTTGCTTTGGTGGTGCTCGGCCTGTATTTTGTGGTGCGTACTTACAAGCGCGAACTCGCATTGCGCGGTAATGTGGTTACAGCGGCGGGGCAAAGTTTCCGGGTGGATGAAATCACCCTGATTGACCTGCGCCAGTGGGGTACCGGTTTTAAAGGCATTGCCTACTTTACCGTTAACGGTAAAAAAGTGAAAATCGATGGCATGACCTATGGTGGCTTTAATAAAGATAAAGGGGAACCTGCTGAGGCGTTTATGAAGGCGCTCTTGGCTCAATATAAAGGTGATATCATTGAATACGAACAATCAGACAAAGGAGCCGCTACCCCCGAATCCTGAGGAAACTCAGCTTTTGGCCCCGCGTTCTCCGCAACAGCTTGCCTGTGCCTCGGCGAGAGCTTTGTGCTCCCGCCGATTCGTGCTGGTTGGCCTTATTGTTCTGATTGGTTTGCAGCTGGTTCTGCTGGTGTTCGGTGTTGCTCAGCGTTTATCATCTCTGGCTCAGCCGGAGGAAACTGAGGCCTTGCGCCGAGAATTGGAGATTTCCCGCATGCAGACTATTGCTGCCGAGCGCCGTGCTGCTCAGCTGGATAAGGCTCTCTCGCAAGCCGTGGATTTTGCCGGCACCGTTTACCAAGGTTCCGCCGGTATCGGTGGCTCGGCTGCCTCCGCTTCGCAGGTCATGCCTGAATCGCCCACGGAAGAGGAGGTTGATCACAACGCCCCGCCTCCCTTGCGCGCGGCAGATTTCGAGACCCTTATTTATGAAGAAACCGGGGTTGTCATTGAGCACGGCGGTGAAATGACGCCCGAGGATACGGTAGCTGATTCACCCGAGCAAGCCTCGGCCAAGGCCCGCTTGAAAGCAGAGGATGCCGAAGACTTGGACCGCTTGATTCGCCAAGGTATTGCCGCCTTAGTGCAGGGCGATATGCGCCGCTGCGTGCTTAGTTTTGAAGAGGCCTCCCTCATTTCCCCTGAGCATCCTGCGCTGTTGTATTATTACGGTATGGCGTATGATAAATTGCTGAACCCGGAAAAGGCAAGAGAATATTACACCCGAGTGTTTAACATGCGCAGCAGTGCGGGCAAATATTTTGAGCGCGCCTCTCGCCGCCTCAAGCATGGGTTTGACCAGCCCTCTGATATGCGTGGCAAGGTATCATTCGGCCCCTATACGCACAGCCATACCACTGACCCCGAAACCGGTGAGCGCGTGAGCATGCGCCTGCCGATTCTGGTAGCGCCCGAGACCGAGCTTTCCCCGCAGGATATTTTCATTCACATTCAATTCTTCGTTTTGGTCAATGGGCGTAAGATTCGCTACTCTCCCACCGACCCCACGGTGATGTGGGAGAACGAAACGCAGGATTGGAGCGACAATGAGGAGAATATTCTCATTTCATACAATTTGCCGGTTCTCACCAAGGAGGAACAGGATGCATACGGCGAAATGACCTATTACGGTTTTACGGCCAAGTTCTTCTACAAAGGGGAGCCTATAGACTGTATCAGCAATCCCAGTGCGCTCATTTTGCATGAGCAGCTTATCAATGCCAGAGAGGCTACTCGCAAACATGCCACCCCCGCTTCTTTGCTGCCGGATGACGGCTTGGCCTTGCCGGATGACGGCATGCTGCCCTCGGTATCGGCGGAGTTTGCCCCCTCTGTTACGGAGGATACCCCCACCGATGCCACAGAGCCTGCCGAGGCCGCTACACCGTTCGCTGAGTTTATTGAAGAATTAGACCCTTCCACCGATGAGTAAGCCCGATTATCAGCAGTTGCCTACCCGCTTGGGCATATACACCCTTACCCGCCATATTGGTAGTGCAGGGGAGGCCGAGCTCTACTTGGCCAACCAAAGCCATGTAGAGCGTGGTGTGGTGGTAGAAGCGTTGCCCTATGGCAGTAATCATGAGGTTGTTGAGCGCTTCTTGGCCTCGGCCAGAGCCCGTGTTTCCGTTCACTTGCCGCATGTTACCCAAGTGTTTGAGTCTATGGTGTCGGACGATATTTGGTACCTGACACAAGAGCGCCCCGAGGGGCGCAACATAGCTCGTGTGGCGCAAGAAAAAGAGGGGCTGACAGCCACGCAAGTATGCCTTATCATAGAGGCTGCCGCCGCACTGTACAATGCGGCCGTAGAGCGCAATGTGGCTGCCGGGGGCTTGCCGCTGCATGCCATTTATTTAGGGGCGCATTCCCGCGTAAGCTTCCTGTCTCCCGTGTGTGCGGGAGAGCATGTGCCGGAGCTGGTAGAACAACAGCAGCGTTGCTTGGCCGGTGTATTGCTCCCCTTGTTACCCAAGCACGGTAAACCCGGGTTGAGCCGAGTTGCCACTCTGCTTGATTGGCTGGCCAACGGCTATGAAGGAGAGCGCTTGGAGTGGGCTGCTTTGGCCGACACGGCTGCCACCGTGCGCGAGCAATTGGCCCCGCAGTTGCGTAGTGAACATGTGGCCGGGCTTCACGGTAAAACCCGTGGTGCTGTGGTGCGCCAGTCTAAGCGTAACCGCCGCAAGCTGATTAAAACGGCTGTTGTTGTTGCCATAGGGGCTGTGGTAGCGTTGGCGGCTGCCATTGCCGGTATCATTTGTGCCCCGTCTGTCGGTGCGGCTTTGCCGGCTAATGATGGAGATACCATTCTTTGCAGCCAAGGTAATGGTGCTGTTAAAGTGGCTGTTCGCCCTGTCTCCATCCGTGAGTATCGCCAATTTTTGCTTGATTTTGAGAGTGAAACCAAACTCAACCGCGACCAGCGCCGCCACTTACAGACCGGTGTTCCCAAAGATTCCACGTCCCGCCGTCCGGCCGATTGGGATGCCCAGTGGGATGCCGCCAACAACGGCAAAAATTACAATGGTACCGTGCTGACTCCGGATTCTCCCGTGCGTGGCGTTTCGTATTGGGATGCTCTGGTGTATGCTCGCTATAAGGGGGCTGCTCTTCCCTCCGCCCGTGTGTTGATGGCCGCCCGTGAGCAAGGCGGAATGGATGTGTCTGTATGTGAGTGGACGACTACGCTCAGCCGAGAATCGGGCATTTATAAAGCAGGTACCATTATTCTACCCGCCTCTCAAAATGAGGAGCCCCTCTTAGAACCCAATCAATCAACGCGAGATATTCGCTATGGCTTCCGCCTGGTGTATCCCTGAAGTTTAACCTATTACCCCGACATAAACAGATATGAAACACATTATACGACTCATCATGATGCTCTTCTGCCTGTTGGCAGCAGGGCAGGCCTCTGCTCAGGTAGATGTTCGCCTTAACCCCGTGCGTAGCGAGTTCTTGCTGGGTGAGGGGGTGGCAGTTAAGCTCAAAATCACCAATCATACCGATACGGCTTTGGTGTTGAGCAACTCCCCTGAGCGTCAATGGCTGCATTTCACCCTGACACGCAGTGGCTCATCTCAGCCGCTTGCTCCCAAGGCTGTGCCCTCATTCAAAAAGATAGTGGTTAACCCCGGCTCTTCTCATGAGGTTGTGGTGAATCTGCGCCCCTATTTCTACTTTAACTCAGTAGGTAGCTATAAGATTGTGGCTACCGTGCGCATGCCCGATATGCAAACCACTTATAGCTCCAACCGCGCCTCATTTACCTTGGCAAATGGCGGCAGTGTCAGGTCGTTTGCTATTCAATCTGCCGGTAAACGCCTCAAAATGAATGTTAAAATTATGCGTGCCGGTGAAAAAGACTGCTTGTTCGGGCAGGTGGTTAATGCTGATTCCGGCTCTGTGGTAGGGGCTTGCTACATGGGGCAGTATCTTAATTTCATGGAGCCTCGCGTCATGATGGACCGCAAGCAAAATCTGCATGTGCTGTGCCAGTCTACCCCCACATATTTCACGTATTCCGTGATGGGGACGGATGGCACCCGCCGCAGCTATCAAGTATTGCAGCGCACCGGTGGTCCTGTGGATCTCATTACCGCCGGCGGTGGTATCAAGGCTATCGGTCTTACACCTGCCAAGAAGCCCGGCTCCGGTGATATGCCCGGTATTCGCGATATTTCCGAACGCTGATAACATCAGTCTCTTTAACCTTTATCAGAATTATATATTATGTCTTCTCCCACAATCGCCATCGTTGGGCGCCCCAACGTGGGCAAATCTGCCATTTTCAACCGTATGGTGGCTCGCCGTATTGCCATTGTGCATGATCAACCCGGTGTCACGCGCGACCGCCTCAGCGCCCCTTGCCGCATTACCGATTATGATGCGCTTGTGGTAGATACAGGCGGTATCGGCTCTACGCTTGATGATGGTTTTGCCACACAAGTGCAGCGTGAGGCTGATATTGCCTTGGCCGCAGCAGACCTCATCATGTTTGTTTGCGATTGCCGAGACCACCTCACCCCCATTGACAAGACCATCGCCACACGCTTGCATAAGAGTGAGGTGCCTGTGCTGCTGGTTCTTAACAAGGCAGATACTGAAAAGCAGGAGCTTAACCTCGGTGAGTTTGCCGAGCTGGGCTTCTCTGACTACGTCTTTACCTCGGCAGCTCACGGCCGCGGCTTTGCCACGCTGGCAGATAAACTCAACCGCCACCTCAAGTCCTTGGGCGCTACCCCGATTAAAGCTGAGGCTGACCCCTCTGCCACCCCCGAGGAAGAGCCCGATCGCGAGGAGGTTACCGCCGATTCTCCCATCCGTGTGGCTATCGTGGGCCGTCCCAATGCCGGTAAGTCTTCTCTGGTGAATGCCATCCTCAATGACAAGCGTACCATCGTTTCAGATGTTGCCGGCACCACGCGAGATGCCATTGATATCCCCTACACGCGAGATGAGCAGCCCTATGTGCTGATTGATACTGCCGGTATGCGTCCTCGCTCCAAGCGTGATACCTCCGTAGAGGTATTCTCTGCCATGCGTAGTGAAAAGGCTATACGCCGTTCGGATATCTGCCTGCTGGTCATTGATATGGCCGCCGGTGTTACCCAGCAGGACCGCCGCATCGGTTCCATCATTGCCAAAGAGAGCAAACCCTGCATCATTATCGTGAACAAGTTTGACCTCTATTGCCCGGATGCTCCCCTCTCTGCCCGTAAAGATGCCGTTAAAGAGCATATCAAAGAGAATCTCTTCTTCTTGGATTACGCCCCCATTGCCATTGTCTCTGCCAAGCTGGGTGAGGGTATGCCTTCCATCTTCAAATCCATCGCTCGCGTGCGCCAAGAGGCTCTCAATATGCCCGGTACGGGTGAGCTTAATCGCCTCCTCCAGCGTGCTATGGAGATGAATCCCCCCGGTCAGCACCGTGTGCTCAAGAAGCGCCTCAAGCTCTTCTATGCCACCACAGCCGTGAATGAAAAATACACCACCATTCCCGTGCCTACCTATGTGCTGTTCGTGAATGATAAGCGCCTGCTTGTTGATAGTTATGCGGCTTACCTGCGCAATACCATCCGCTCTCGCATTAAAGCTGCGGGTGTGCCCATTGTGCTTTCTCCGCGCTCGCGCGTCAGAAACACTGATTGATTTTCCCGAATATTTGTTTTTATTCTCCAAAAAGGCTGTTTACCCTGCGTAAATGGCCTTTTTCCTATCATATTGAGGAAAATTTAAGGAAATTTTAATAAATTCTTGACATCACTCTAGCTAATTGTTACAATAATCTCACCAAAACTTAGAGTGTACTCTATTTCTGAATAGGATAATAGAGTGCCGAGTGAGGGAAATAAAACATAACATACACATACAACATGAAAGTACGTAATCTACTGCTTGCAGCCCTCTTCGCTGCTCCGGCCATTGCCGACACTCCGGCCACTGCTACTACGGTGGATCCCCTTGCCAATGAGCCCGCTCTCTCCGCTAAGCGCCTTACCGGCAGCTTGACCGTGGGTTATGAGACTAACTATACCGGCCGCGGTTATGTGGTATCTCACTCCGTTGCCGGCGGTGACAGCGTGTTATACGCCGCCGCCAAGTTCAACTATGATCTCGGCAAGCGCAGCAAGCTGTGGTCTCTTCACAGCACCATTGCTTACCATGCTCCCACCTCCGGCCATAACTTGTATGGTCATCCCAAGTTTGGTGCTAATAATCCCATGGGGGCTCCTGCTGGTATGGTGGTTCCCGGTTTCCCGAAGAAGAATATCGAGAATCAGTTTACCCTCATGACCGAGGCTAAGTACACCCGTCCCGAGTGGAACATCTCTTTCGGTCACGACTTTGTACACGGTGGTCTTCTTGGTGTAATGGCCAAGCACTATCGCAATCAGGGTGCTTCCGTCGTGAACGAAGTATTCATCGCTCCCGAGTGGACCCCGCAGGGTGACTGGCGTTGGCTGAGCATGGGTGTTAAGACCAGCCTTTCCTTCCAGGGTATTCAGGGTTGGTGGTTCGAGCCCTACATCACCGGCAAGTTCCCCATTTATGGTGATCCCGCCACAGAGGGTTCTGTGCTGGGTGTAGTAACGCTTGCCATGAGCGCCACTGCTGACTACTTTGCAGACCCCTACAATGCTTGTGGTAACGGCTCTCAGGCATTCTGGATTAAGCTTTCCACCCCTTGGTTCGTGAAGGAGAACTTCATTGTAACTCCCTCCGTAAGCTTCAACTGGCTGGGCAAGGGTGGTATGGATGCCAACCGTCGTTCTCATGTGAAGCAATTGACGGGTAATCCCACCATGGTGCCCTTCCGTAACTTCGGCGTGGTATTCGGTATCAGCGCTACATACACATTCTGATAAAAAAACCGGATTTTTATCTGGTAAAACGCGAAAGAGCTGATATAATAACATACAGCTCCTGAATGCGAAGGCAGGAGCCGCCCGCCGGGGCAACCGGAAGGGCGGCTCTTATGCATACAGAACAACTTACTTACACATTATCTCATTATGGCCGGTCTTATTGTACACGGAAAAGAAAATATCGTAACGCCGGGTTTTTACATGCCCAACCGCATCAGCATTGAGGCGGGTAAGGCTTTGCACAAACTGCTTGACGGCAAGGTGTGCTACTTGGTAGACCCCACGTTCCCGCCCTCGGACGAGATTATGGATTTCCTCAAATCCAAGTCTGTCGAGATTGAGTACTTTGATTTCCGCCGCACCACTTCCCGTGCCGTGCGCGAGCAGATTCTCGGCCACATGAATGCCGGAATTAGCGTCGTGTTCCTTCCGGGGCAGGTGGCCAAGTTCCGCGGTACCTACAGCGATGTACCCTCTCCGTTCCTGCGTCACGTGGGTAGCCTGCACATTTCCCCCATTCCTCTGTTCTTGGGTCACTACGGCGATACCATTGATACCCTTTACCGTGAGCGTGAAGATCCCGCTTGCCATGAGGAGTTCTGCATTCTGCCCAAATTGGCAGCCGGCCCGCAAACCGGCGAGCGCCTGATGGCCGCTTGGTTGGAGAAGGGCGCAGAGCTTTTTGCCGCCCAGCCGTTCTTGGATACGTCTCTGACCACCAATTTGGTCAAGTCCATGAAAGCCAATCCCAAGGTTGAGGTGGTAGACGGCATGACCGGCAGCGCACTGCCCAACTTCAAGGCCTTGGGCGTAAGTATGGCAGTGGCCAAGATGCTGCGTAAGCGTGATGACAAGCGTATCGGCGTTATCTTGCCGCCCGGTGCCGGTGGTGTGATTGCCACCCTCAGCTGCTTGTTGGCCGGTATCACCCCGGTGATGATTAACTATGCATCCTCTGCTGCCGCCTTTGAGAGTACCGTGCGCCAAGCCGGCCTCAAGACCTTTATTACGGCTCGCAAGTTCATGCAAAAGCTGCCCCAGTTCCCCTGGCCGCCCAAAGAGCAGCTTATTTTGGTAGAGGACTTGCTGGGTAAGACCTCCAAGCTCACCCTCATCTCTAACGTGCTGACGGCTAAGATGGCTCCGGCCTCTCTTATCTGCAACATGTTCAAGACAGATGCCCGCAAGGGTAACGATGAGGCGGTGATGCTCTTCACCTCCGGCTCCAGTGGTGAGCCCAAGGGTGTGGTGCTGACTCACCGCATGGTGTTGGCCAATGCTGCCCAGTGCGCCTGCCGTCTGGATTTGACAGACTGCCGTTTCTTGGCCAGCTTGCCCATCTTCCACAGCTTCGGTATGACGGTAACGATGATGCTGCCCTTGCTTACCGGCTGTATGGTGTGCTCTTACCCCAACCCGACGGATGCCCGTACACTCAACGAGCTTATTGTCAAGCACCGCCTCAACCTTGTGTGCGCTACGCCCACCTTCGGCCGCGCTATGTTGCGCCGCGCAGATGCCGATACTTTCAAGAGTGTGCGCTACTTCGTGCTGGGTGCTGAGAAGTTGCAGCCCGACCTGGAGCAAGAGTTCATTGATAAGTGCGGTATTCACCCGCTGGAGGGTTACGGCCTTACCGAAACCTCTCCCGTTATTGCTGCTAACATGCCCAATGCCGAGCCGGTGAAGGGCTCTAAGTTCTTCGTTCCCGGTACGGTGCGTCCCGGCGTGGGTGCCATGCTGCCCGGTATTGCCATCCGTATCACTGATGTGGATGATGACACCAAGGAACTGCCCCTTACCGAGCGTGGTATGATTTGGTTCAAGGGTGCCAACGTCTTCAGTGGCTACATCGGCCGAGAGGACCTTAACAGCGAAATCTTCCGCGATGGCTGGTTCAAGACCGGTGATATCGGTAGCGTAGACCTCAATGGCTTTATTACCCTCGGTGGCCGTCTCTCCCGCTTCTGCAAGATCGGTGGTGAAATGGTGCCGCACGAAGGTGTAGAGCTTGCCCTGTGCAAGGGCTTTGAGCTGAGCGCTGAGGATGGTGTGCAAATTGCCATTACCGGTGTGAGCGACCCGCAGAAGGGCGAGGCTCTCGTGCTGCTTTCTGCACTGCCGCAGCACCAGCGCTCCTCTGAGGAAAAGGAGATTCTCACCTCCATCCGCACCATGCTGGCCGATATGTCCATGCCCACCCTTTGGGCTCCCAAGTATCTGGTGCCGGTAGAAGCCATCCCCGTGCTGGCCACCGGTAAGCTTGACCTCCGTGGTTGCAAGCTTCTTGCTGAGGAAGCTCTCAACATCCGCAGCTAAGTATTAGACACATTCTACCGAACGGGCGGGGCTTGTTAATCAGGCTCCGCCCGTTTTATATCATCGCGCCCCTTTGGTGCCCATGAGTCATTATCCTGGAGCGGCGAATGCCGCGACGTTTCACCCTGCGAGGGCGTAGCAAGCACACATGTGGATTATTGCCGAATTATTGGATTGTAATCTGCCGATTTTACTTGCTTTTTGTTTCAAAATATGGTAATAGGGAGAGTGTTATGAAAAAGCTTCTTTCTACCATGACTTTGTTGGGCGTCCTTAGTGGCGCGGCCTCTGCATTGCCTTATTATACCGCAGTTCCCGCCGGTGGTGAATTGACTCCGTATGATGTGCAGCCCGTCTATTCCATCGACGCCCTGTACACCTTGGGTGCCGGTGATATTGATTTGGATATGTGGGGCGTGCGCGGCAGTTTCAACCTCTACAACAGCGGTGAGGCCACCTTCCGTCATCAGTTCAACCTCAATATTTCTCCGCAGTGGGGCGATAAGGACCAGGTTGATTTTTCCGCTCTGCCGGTAACAGCCGGTTATGACCTGAACATTGAGCTGACCGACAACGTGCTCTTCTACATGGGGGCTCAGGCCGGTTATTCTTGGTGGCAGGCTGATTCCCCTTGGGGAGATGTTGATGAGGGCGGCTTCATCTGGTCTGTGGGCGCAGGCCTTAAGATTCAGTGCTCCGAAGACGTATACGTACGTGCCGGTTATGAGTTCGGCCGCACCTATTTGGGTGGGGATATTGATGATATCTACGGTGGCCACACCATTATGGTGGGTGTAGGTGTCACCTTCTGATGAACTGTCATAGACTGAGTTTTCGCTCGGCGTCCCCGTATGCAACGGCGGCGCCGAGCTTGCTCTTATCTTGCGGCAAGCTCTATCACTATTTGTTGGTTAATGATGGTTTTTTGCTTGCGTTAGAGCGAACTCTAGGGTAGAATACAAACGTTATGAACAGACTCGCAGGAAAAACTGCTATAGTGACAGGCGCCGGTCGCGGTATCGGCAATGCGGTAGCCCGCCGATTTGCAGAGGAGGGAGCCAAGGTAATACTCATATCTCGCAATCCGGCCTCCTGCGGGGGTGCTGCGGATGCAATCAACGCTGATTTCCCCGGGAGCTGCAAGGCTTACCCGTGCGATGTGGCAGACTCTGCCGCGGTAGAGGCCTGTGTGAAGGAGATTTTGGCGGAGTACCCCACGGTAGACATTCTGGTGAACAACGCCGGCATCACCAAAGACACTCTGCTGATGCGCATGAAAGAGGCCGATTGGGATGCCGTGATGGATACCAACCTCAAGAGCGTATTCCTTTTTGTCAAAGCATTGCAGCGCACTCTGATGAAGAGCGGTGCAGGGCGTATCATCAACATGAGCTCCATCGTAGGCCTTTCCGGTAATCTGGGGCAAGCCAACTACTCCGCCTCTAAGGCCGGTGTTATCGGTTTCACCAAATCCATGGCTCAAGAGCTGGCCAGCCGCAAGGTAACTTGCAATGCCATTGCCCCCGGTTTCATCGCTACGGAGATGACCGATGCTATCCCCGAGGCCGCCCGTGAGGCTCTGCTCTCCCGCATTCCCCTGCGCGATATGGGCAAGCCCGAGGATATTGCCAACTGTGCTCTTTTCCTGGCCTCCGATGAGGCTCGCTACATCACCGGCCAAGTGTTGGTGTGTGACGGTGGTATGTGCATGTAATAATCCTCACAGCCACAATAAAATCCGCAGCCGGTTTTCCATGGCTGCGGATTTTTTTACTTATCAATTATTAATTTTGTTGTTATTTGTATTACGAAAAATCAACGTGTAGATAAAGATAATGAAAGAAAGGCTTGTCAATTTTTATTATCTGTGTCCTTTGTAAGGTCTAAATCATCAATTTGAACTGAAGATTTTATGCCACATATAGAAATAATTGTATGGTATAATTGCGCATGAGAGGTAAAACCCTGTGCATTTTTTTTCAGTTTTTCAATGATTTCCGGATGGTTGCTAGCATAGCTGTCAGAGTACCAGATGAAAGAACATACGTGTGTTTGTTCTTGTATGGTGGTCGGTCCACCATGTCCCCATCGATTATTTTCCCCCAGAGATTCTCCGTGATCTGCCGTAAAGAAGAGTAATGCGTCTTTATCTCTCATGGTTTCAATGATTGCGCACAACCGTCGATCTATGTCAATAATGGCGTTATCATAACAGTCTATTTTCGTATCCTCTCCGAAAGGCTTAATTATACTTTCCGATATAAAAGGAGCATGTCCTGCCCCATCTTCTATCATTATAAAATTATTGCTGTGCTTCTGCTGTATTTGATGCATTGCGCAAGCGTATTCTTCAGCGCTCTTAGGTCGAGAATGTAAAGTTACATTGCCAGATAATAAAGGGGCAATGGTAGGTGTGTTATACCACATGCCTTCTGTATTTGCTCCAACTAGTAAATCGAGATTGTATCCATGTTTTTTTAGAATTCCCAAAAATGAATTATGAGTAGGCTCTTTATATTTTGGATTATTTAAAACTAAAAACTGATATATAGAAGCAATAGTATGGGTTTTCAGGCAGTGTACGTTTGGAAAGTTAATGATATTATTTTCTTTTTCAATACCCGGCATGGTGCTTCTGTTATACCCATTCAGGGCACAATGGTCTGCTCGGGTAGACTCACCTATGTATAGTACTACAGTTTGCGGTAAATTTTCCCACACTATTTCTGATGGTTCCTCCTCTGCTTTTTTTAAAGCGGGGGGATTGTAAAAATCGTACAAAGAAACACATGCGTCTATGACTACGTTAAGGGGTTGGTAACACCTGTCATATTCATCTCCGATAAGAACAGCTTCTTTTAAGACACTCTCTTTTGATCTATGAATTGGCCATGTGCGATATTCTGGATGCATTGTATCGTAGTATTCTATGCATGCCATTGCTCCTTCTATCCACTGTTTTTTTATTAACTGGGGCAAGGTTAAAAAGGTAATGCTCCCGATGAATCCCATGCTTATTAGAAGGTAATGAACCTTTTTACTGATGGGAAAGCTGAGTAATTTGCGTACTAGATATGCTATGCCGAATGCTGCTATCAGAACGAAAGGAAGACGGGACATTAACACATCGGAGCTATAGAGTCCCGCTTCCGCTGTAGTTGCATTAAGTACGGCAATGACCATTTCTTTATTTTCAACTCCATAAGTAAAGACTGCGAAGTTGATGGCAGCCTGAGAAATGATAATGAGAGGCAGTAATGTATATGCTATTATTCGAGAACGGGCGCATAACAGTAAAAAGCATGTCCAAAAACCCAAGTGTACACAAAACATCAGTATGCTATATGGCGTCAACATAGTTACCGTGCTTATGGGGCTGGCAAGCAAATAGTTGACAGATAAGTACGTAACTGTTGTACACGCTTTTGTTACGATTAAACACAAAATAATAAATAATATTATTCTCGCTTTGCTAGTTTTTATTGTATCTAAAAAATTAGTAACTTTATTTTTGAATGTGTTTTTCATTTGTTGTTTATTTATGTGTTATGAACTCTATATTTAACAGTAATTTGTTTAGCTCTTTATAGAGCGTTTTTTGCTCTTGTTTTATTGTATGCTCGAATTTTTGTTGTTTTCGTGTAATTTTAATTTAACTGGTTTTTACACCCCTTTCTTATCACCCCACAGGGCTACATGCAGGCGGTCGCCGAATCGCACGCGGTGTTGCAAGCACATCTCCACCACAGCAGGGCGGGCCGTTTCCAGTTGTTCTCGGGTGGTAGCGCACGGCATCAGAATAATACGCTCGCGGGGGAGCCCCAAGGTGGCAATGGCATCCCAATCAGCCTCTCCCGTTACCACAAATTTGAACCACGCATTCCCCGTTTCAACAAACGCTGCCAAGGCGTGCGGAACAATGGCCGCTGCACCATTACCGGCATGCGCCAGCTTGGGGGATACATTCCACTGGTTAACCCTCTCTTTTAAATAGTCCGTAGGAGCAAGGGTTCCATTGGTTTCTACCTCCACATAAAGAGTCTCCGGCAGCAGGGCCAGCAGTTTCTCCAGAGCCGCGGCCTGCATCAGCGGTTCTCCCCCGGTAATGACCAGCCCGGGGCTCTCATAACCGAGGATTTGCGCCGCCAGCTTCTTCTCCTCCATCGCCACACCTCGGCCCCAACTATGCTTGGTATCACACCAACTGCAGTGCAGATTACACCCGGCCAAACGCAGAAACACCGCCGGACTCCCCGCCCGCGCGCCTTCCCCCTGCAATGAGTAAAAAATCTCCCCTCCTGTGTTCAGCTGTGCAATATTCATCTGAGCCCTTTATACCTCAAAGTTTAGAGCGTGTCAAATTTCAATTTTTAGACGCCGCTAAATCATGGCTGCCCCCATACACAAAAAGCCACAGTCTGCAAAGGCTGTGGCCCACTCCTTGCGAGCGCAGCTCGCCTATCTTAAAACTTTGTCAATCGTACTTCGTACCTTGTCAATGCAAATCCCCTTTCGGCCGGTGTGGTTCCAGGGTTTGCTTGGCCTCCTGCTCGCGGGTGCGGGCAGATTGCTGGGCCAGCTCTTGCAGGTGTTGCTGCATGGCAAAAGGTTTTGTGCGGGGCGGGGGCACCACCGGAACGGAGGTCCCATCCGGCCGAATCACGTATGCCTGCGCGGTATCGTTGAAACAGGCCTCCAGAATATCCTGTATGCGCTTGGCAAGGCCGGGGTTTTCTATGGGAATCATCAGCTCCACACGTCGGTCCAGATTGCGGCTCATCCAGTCTGCACTGGCAATGTAAACCAGCGGGCTTCCCCCGTTGGCAAAGCTGAAAATGCGGGCGTGCTCCAAATAGCGGTCAATGATACTGACAATACGGGTGCGCACCTGTCCCTGCGGGGTACCGGGCGTCCAGCAACAAATACCGCGCACATTCAGGTTAATGCGTACCCCGGCTTGGGATGCCGCCTCCAGCGCCGCTATCACCTCCTTATCATTCAGAGAATTCATTTTGGCCTGTATACCGGCAGGCTCCCCGCGGCGGGCGCGCTCTGTCTCGGCCTCTATCAGCTCCAGCAGCCGCTTCTTCATCATACCCGGGCTGGGGAACAAACTGCGGAAACGCATCAGCTTGGTCAACCCGGTAATGGAGTTAAAGAATTGAGAGGCATCAGCCCCCAAGTTTTCCTGACAAGTCAGCAAGTTCAGGTCGCTGTACAGCGCGGCGGTCGTCTCGTTGTAATTGCCGGTACCGAAATGGCAGTAGCGGCGCAAAATGCCGTTCTCGCGGCGAATCACCAGCGTAATTTTAGCGTGGGTCTTGAAGCCTTTTACCCCGTACACCACCTGCACACCGGCCTTTTGCAACTGCTCTGCCTGCATCAGGTTGCGGCTCTCGTCAAAACGGGCTTTGAGCTCCACCAACACCGTGACTTGCTTGCCGGCCTCTGCGGCGCGGCACAGGGCTGCCACAAAGCGCGAGTTGCGGGCCGTGCGGTACAGCACCTGCTTAATCGCCAGTACATCCGGGTCATTTGCCGCCTCTTCCACAAAACGCACCACCGGCTCATAGCTTTCAAACGGATTATGAATAAGGATATCCCCTTGCGCCATGTTCTCAAACATGCTCAACCCGGGATCCACGGCGGGAGAGGG
>JAFYUT010000004.1 GCA_017549485.1 Akkermansia sp. | reverse complement strand
GGACAGGGGTTCAACTCCCCTCGCCTCCAGCCTCCGTTTTTTTCGGAGAAAAAAACTTCGGCTTGGCAAGCCAGCATGGTTTGCCAAGCCAACTTTTTTATGGAGCGCAGCGAAATAAAAAAAGGGAGGCTGCCACGCCATAGCTGCGCAGCAGCGACGGCGGGCCACACCCGCCACGCATACCACATACGGCAAACGAACATGATCAACTTCTACTACGTCTACATCCTGCGGGATGTTGCCACAGGTCAACACCACTACACCGGCGTTACCCAAGACCTCCACGAACGCCTTGCCAGACACCTTTCGGAGCGCAGGACTTCAGTCCTGCTATATACCACCAAAGCATTAATTTAAGGTGGGGCTAAAGCCCCACGCTCCGAAGCGGCTCTCTGTTATTCCTCATTGACTCCGGCCCGTTTGTCTGTTATATTAACCACACTATGAAAAAGCTATTGTTGCCCGTTTTGCTTGTATGCGCAGCATACGCAGAGAATACAAATACCGTGCCGCCCCCACCGGTGGATATGTTGTATCAAGGTAGTTTCTCCCCGGAAGACGCAACAACAGAACGCATAACGGATACTCTGGCCATATTGAATGGTAAGTCTATTTATTCGGAGCGGTGGGAAACTCAATTTTTGCGATATGTGAAAGGGGGCTGGGTAAAAGCCGAAACCGTGAGGGTGAATAAAGCCACACCGGTAGAATGGCGCAAAAGCGGTAACATGCTGGTTGCTTACAGAGAGGGAAGCCCCTTGGCGGAGGTGAAGCCGATACCCTTGCATGAAGAGGATGCGGCAGCGGTGCTGCGCCATGCCGTACAGGCAGAAGTGGGCCGGAGATTAAGCAATGACTGTCCCTTCGAGGTTGCCACCGTTGAAGAACTGAATGCAGATACCCTCATGGTGCGCGTGGTGCAAAAGGATAACTGCTATCATGGCGACACCGTGCATTACAGCCTGTTGCGGTTGCGAAATGGTGTGTGGCAGCAAGAGGATGCATTGAGTCGGCCGCGCTCCGTAGATGTTCCTCTGACATACCGACTGACGCAGCATAGCGTACAGTGTTTGATGAACGATAATGTGTTGTTTGCCGAGTTGCCCTTAAACTGGAATCATGACCGCATGGACGCACCGCAACATGTGGACTTGCGTGCCACAATAAGCCCCGATGGTAAACAGTTGCGAGTAGAACTGCACAACAAGCTGGATGCCCCCGTACGTATTCTGCCCGGTACGTTTACGGTTTCAGCCCTGCCCGCAGAGAGTGAGCTGTGGTATGGCATAGCCGATGCGTATAGCAAGCAGACTATGGTACTGCAAGCTCACGAAACACGGGTATTACAGCTACCGCTGCAACATAAACAAAAAGGTATTGACTACAATACCCCGGCAGAGCAACTGTACGTTCAGTTTCATGCAAAAGACAAAGGAACACGCGCAGAGACGGCTGAGGAATGGACGCCTTTGCACATAGGCACAGCCCGCTTGCCGGATACCTGTTTTTCCATCGCAACGGAATACGTATACCCCGTGGGAAGGAATGCGGCAATTATAGTGGAACGGCATCCCGGTTACACCTCCGGCCTTGACAGCAGTTCTACCCGCCTGACATTGTGGGTACGTGGGGAATATTCTTGGCAGATATGCGGCAGGGTTACCCAACAGACGGTGCGCGGATACACAGTACAGAAAAAAACGTATGATGTGCCTGTTGCAGTATACGGTGGATATTGCCGTATTCGCGATGGAAGGGTGGAGTATAGCGAGCAAAAGGAAAGCGAGTTCCGCTGTACTGTAAGTTTTGCAATGCCGGAGCTTTGGGAAAAAGAAACAGTGCAGGCAGACAGCCCCCTCACCTTCTTTATGCATGCGCCGGAGACGCCTCTCTGCAAAGCGTGGCAGTGTGGGGAGTATCGGTTTACGATGGAATGGGGAAAGGACGCAGAAGGGCACACCACCTTGAGTCTTCCCGCCGCAAACGGAAACCGCTATATCGTACGCCCCGGTATAGCACTCTACTTCACATTAGGAAGGGATGAAAACGGCGACAATGTGCCGGATATGTCCATTCATACCTGGGAACAGGGTACGCTTATCTTCTATGGCTCTGCAAAACAAGGCGGGTCTTTTACCTGCCCCAAGGCAGATACCCCATGAGACGGAGCATAAGTCGTTTTACATCACCTCTGCATCCAACTCACCGGAGGAAAGTGTGATGTGCAGCGGGGTGCCGGGGGGCAGCTCGGCCGCATTGCGGGCTAGCATACCGTCAGGCTTGCGGACGAGAGCAAAGCCACGGTCAAGGGCGTTTTGAGGGCTGGCGGCGCGAAGCTCTGCCTCTTTGAGACGTAAGCTTGCCCGCGCAGATTCTATTTTATGAGCTGCGGCGGAGTGGATGCGCGGCAATGCGGCATCTAATGCACGGTGAGCGGCTTGCAGGCGTGTATACAGAGCATGCGGCGACACGCGGGCGGCAAGCACCTGTAAACGCGCCGATGCGGTGGAGTAGTGGTCGCGGCAGGCGCGGCGCAGCTCTTCTTCAAAAACATCCAAGCGCTGAGCAAAGGGCGCCAGCGTGTTAAGGGGGTGTTGCAAGGGGCCTTGCTCTGCTACCCTGAGCCGCAAGCGGGCATGCTCTAAAGCGCGAGCACAAGAACGGCGCAAATAGGATTCATACTGCTGCAAGCGGGCATACAGCTCTGTGGCATCGGGCGTGGTGAGCTCAATGGCTGCAGTGGGGGTGGGGGCACGCAGGTCTGCCACAAAATCAGCAATGGTAAAATCCGTTTCATGCCCCACGGCAGATACCACGGGAATATCACTGGCGGCAATGGCACGGGCGAGCACCTCTTCATTAAAACACCACAGGTCTTCCAAAGAGCCACCGCCACGGGCAATGATAAGGTAGTCCACCTGTGGCAGGCCGAACAATGCGGCTTGATTAAACTGCTCAATGGCACGGGCAACGCCCAGCTCGGCCCCCCTACCCTGCACTTGCACGGGATAAAGGTAAGCCTGTATCCAAGGGGCTCGCTCCTCCAAACGGTGACGCATATCTTGAATCACTGCGCCGGTGGCAGAGGTAATAAGCCCCACGCTTTTTGGGAAAAGCGGTAACTTTTTCTTGCGGGAGGGGGAGAAAAGGCCCTCTGCCTCAAGCTTGCGTTTGAGGGCCTCGAACTGTTGTTGCAGGGAGCCTACACCGGCCTCTTTAACACTGCTGACAACAAATTGAAGGCTGCCGCGGCCCTCCCACACGGTGGGTTTACCGGTAATCTCTACCTGCATACCCTCCCTGAGGCGTACACGGCAATACATGGCCTGGTAACGATAAAAGACGCACTGCAATTGTGCAGATGCGTCTTTCAACGTAAAATAGGTGTGACCGCTGCCGGCCATTTTGCAAGAGCCAACCTCGCCCACCACACATTGCTCCCCCACACCGTATTCTACGGCAGATTTAAGGCGAGAGACAATCTCTGTGACACTCAGCGGCATGCTGCGTTATCAATCGCGGGGCACCAAGGGAGCGTTGGGGTCTGCCCAGTCGGCAGAATAGCCTTTAGCATAAGAGAAGAGGTCTCGGTGTATGTACTCATAGTACACCTCGCGCTGCTCTTCCGCCAAGCGCTCCCATATAGCCACGTTGAGAGCACGAGCCACTTTCTGCATCATCTTGAGGGTAAGCTGGCGACCGGCACGTGCCTTCTGCACCTGCTTATGAGTAAGCTGCTCCAAAGAGACATCTACCAAGTCATGATTATCCAGCCCCCATGCAAGCATGATGTCGTCTATACGCTGAGGGCCGTGGTTACGTTCGTTTTGTTCGTTCATCTTTAAGGATATGGTTATAGAGAAAAAATCAGAATCCCGGGACGTGGCGCACATAGAAGCCGGCGCACTTGCGGGACTTCGTGTACCAACGCGGGCCGATACCCATGCGGGTGCCGGAGGTATCAAAGCGCAAACCGGCTACCACCAAGAACACATGACCACGCTTGGTGTACACGGTAAGCCACTTACCATAGCCGGGCTTGCCCCAGCTGAGAAATTGACGGCTGGTGCGGTATTGAACACGCCCCATCATACCGGCCTCTCGCAACACGAAACCTACGGAACCGGAGCAATCGTACCCGGTATCCACGTGTCTGCCATGCCCACCACCACTGCGGTACGGGCAATGCACAATCTTGTTACCGGCGGCAATGAGCTTTTTGATACGCTTAGGCGCTTTGGAAGGCGCCACAGCCTTATTCCCGCGCATATACGCGGTGTAGCCTTCCACATACACGTAGGTGGGCGTGGAGGCATTCTGCTGCAACTGGTGCTGCTGCTGGCACCCGGGCAGGGCTATCAGCATAACAGTGAGCATGAGTGCTGTTAAGAACCGAATCATCTGTGAGAGTAATGTATGGAGTGGGTGAGAGAGGTGCGGGCGGGACTTTACCACACATATAACTATTAGGCAAGCCGAATCCGAAATTTATTTGATTTTTTTATCAATTTTTCTTATGAAAGTAAAGAATGGCGCTATTTTCAGCACACTGCCCCCACTTTTTACCCTGTTATCAAAACAACGTCATAATCTTTAAGTACTCCTAAAGATTATGACGGAGTGAGACTTGCGTGGGGTACATAAAAGCGCACCTGCGGCACAAAACAACCGCAGGTGCGCTGAATAAGAGATTCAAACGAGAACGAGGAGTTATACCACGCCTTGGTCAATCATGGCATCTGCCACCTTGACGAAACCGGCGATATTGGCACCGGCCACGTAGTTGATGTAATCACCCTTAGAGTCGGGGGAGTACTCACGAGCATGATGGAAAGCGTTCTCGTGGATGTCGCTCATGATGGTGTGGAGCTTGGCGTCCACCTCTTCAGAGGTCCACTTAAGGCGCATGCTGTTCTGAGACATCTCAAGGCCGGAGGTAGCCACGCCGCCGGCGTTAGCAGCCTTGGCGGGACCATAGAGAATCTTGGCGTCGAGGTAGGCGTTGATACCATCCAAATCGGTGGGCATGTTGGCGCCCTCAGCAACGAGCATACAGCCGTTCTTGATAAGGGTAGCGGCCTCAGCACCGTTGATTTCGTTCTGCGTAGCGCAGGGGAACGCGCAATCACAGGGAACGCTCCAGGGGCGCTGACCGGCAAAGTACTGCACGCCGGGGAAAGCATCGGCATACTCTTTGATACGGCCACGGCGCTCGTTCTTGAGCTCCATAATCCAAGCGAGTTTTTCCTCGTTGATACCCTCGGGGTCGAAGACGTAGCCGTTGGAGTCGGACATAGTAACCACCTTAGCACCGAGCTGGTTGAGCTTTTGTACCAAGAACTGAGCCACATTACCGGAACCGGACACCACGCAAACCTTGCCTTGCAGGTCATCATTCTTAGTGGCCAGCATGTTTTGGGCGAAGTATACGCAGCCGTAGCCGGTAGCCTCGGGGCGAATAAGAGAACCACCCCAGTTGAGAGCCTTACCGGTAAGCACGCCGGTAAACTCGTTGCGCAAGCGCTTATACTGGCCGAACATAAAGCCGATTTCACGGCCACCCACACCGATATCACCGGCGGGCACGTCGGTATCTGCACCGATGTGGCGGGAAAGCTCGGTCATAAAGCTCTGGCAGAAACGCATTACCTCTGCACGGCTCTTACCTTTGGGGTCAAAATCTGCACCACCTTTACCACCACCCATAGCGAGCGTGGTCAGGGAGTTTTTAAACACCTGCTCGAAACCGAGGAACTTAAGGATACCCAAGTTAACGGACGGATGGAAGCGGATACCACCCTTATACGGCCCGATGGCGCTGTTAAACTGTACACGATAACCACGGTTAACGTGAATCTTTCCATTATCATCCATCCACGGCACACGGAAAATGATAGTACGCTCAGGCTCCGTGATACGCTCAAGAATGCAATTGTCTTCGTACTTCTTATTAGCGGAAAGCACAGGGGTGATAGTAGAGATCACCTCTTGCACTGCTTGCAGGAACTCGGGCTCAGCCGCATTTTTGGCACGCACCTGCTCCAGCACTCGTGTAGTGTAATCAGTCATATAATTTGTGCTACTGGGTTCCGCTTCGGGGCCATTTTTCGGAGTCCCTCCGCGGGTCAGCGCGCGGATTATATCAAAAAGTTTTCATTTGAAAAGACTTTTTTTCAAAAAAAATGATAATAATTAGCTATTTTTAGTTGATTCAGGGGTCTGCAACAACCCTTTTTCTCTCAGTTCGGTCGCCAATTCCTGTACGGCATCGGGAGACAATATATCGCTGCTGATTTCAAATGTACGGTCAGCAGAGGTTACAGTAATTTTGTAAGAGGCCACCCCGCCGGCATCTTTCTCATCATACGTAATACGGGTAATGGCTTCCCAATTGATATGGCGGGTTCCGAACAGGGATATGCGGGAAATACGCACGGTATTCACGCGGTAGCAAAAGGAGGCATAATAAGCCCCCCATAAAGTGGCACCGGCACTTGCAAGCACAATCGCCGCTATGGTAGAGAGGGTCATCTCTTTGGTAAACATCACATACACACACGCAATTATGATGAAGAATGTGCAGGCGATATAAAAGCCGGCGTTGGCGGCTCTGAGGGTTCGGGGCGTTAACATAGATAAAGAAAAAGGCAGAGGCGAGAATCATGGGGAGCTCTGCGCCTCTGCCGATAAATGTTGAAAAACGGATTATTGAATAACGGGGGTGGTGGGCATATCCGTATTATCACCACCGGGACGGTACTTCACATCTTCACGGCGCACAGCGCCACCGCGGTTATAATCTTCTACACCGGCACTGATGTACACGGGCATGCCAACCTCTGTATATTTATACAAATCAGCAGCCACCTCATACGGCGTGCGGATGCAACCATGAGAAAGTCTGCGCCCGGGCACAACCTTGCCGCCATGAATACCTACACCATCCCATGTCAGGCGGTTCCAATTAGGCATGCCGGCAGGGCGGAACGTAGCGCCCTCGGGGATACCCTTGGCGGTATCTGCGTTGGAGTCAATGGTTTTACCGTTTTTGACAAACTTACCATAACGGTTAGATTTGTGGTCCTTGCCTTTTTCAAGGATACGGAATGTGCCGGTGGGGGTTTCATGACCATCCGTACCGGTAGAGACGGGCCAATCATACGCCACTGAGCCATCTACATACATACGTGCGCGCTGCTGCGGCAGGCAGATGATGATTTTGGCGTTATACGGCGTTGCCTGAGAAAGCAAAGCAGGATTGGAGAAATGCTTGATAGTTTTGGGGTACTCCGGCGCAGCCGCAAAGTGCTCATAAGTACCCGTGGGGAACGGGTTAACATAACCGGGCTGATCCTTACCCTGAATCAACAGGGGATTCACACCGCCTGTCTCAGAGTACAGAGAAGGCGTAAGCATGGGGTTTTGCGCATTATGGACGTTAACACCTCCATAAGTACCGGCATTGGGGCTGCAAGATACCAATGCGGTAACAAGTGCGGCAGCTGAGAAAGGGAGAAACTTCTTCATTATCTGTTGCTGGGCAATTTGATTGTCTGGCCTACGCGAATCCGGTTCGCATGGGCGGGGGTAAAGCCATTAATGGCCATGATGGCGGAAACAGTTGTACCGTTGCGCGCCGCTATGCCCGACAACGTATCACCCGCCACCACCGTATAGGTCCTGTATGAAGAGGCTGTAGAAGCCACCGTGGGCGACGTGGGTACGCTTTGCATGGGCATGGAAGCAGCCGTAGCTGCGCCGGGCACTTGCAGCACCTGCCCTATACGCAAGGCATTGGGATTGGCTGCCAACCCGTTGAGAGAGATGAGTGCTGACGTGCTGACACCATGGCGAGCCGCTATGGAGCTGAGCGTATCGCCCTGCTGCACGGTGTAGGTGCGCGTGGCTGCAACCTGCGGAGTCTGCGTTACCGGCTGAACGGAAGCCGTGGGAGCCCCGCTCTGAGCGGTAGGTTGCTGCTGGATTTGGCTCATAAAGCTACCCCAGCGAGACGGTTGACCAACAGCCGTAGGTGCAGGCTCTTGCGGGGCGGCCTGCTGCACACTCAGCATCGGCAAACTCTGGCCACTCTCATTAATGACCGTATCATTCTGCGGAGATGAAACGGACTCTCCTATCCAACCGACATCCACTTTAGGGCCGCCGGTTGAGCAGGCCACTGTCAACAGCGTAGCGCTTGCGCAGATAATCAGATGTATAGGAGAGTGTTTCATGACGTCAAATGCAGAAAAACAGGTACGAATCTTATTTCTTTTTAGATGCGGCCGGAATCGTCAGGCGCTTGCCGGGGCGAATTCTCGAAGCATCGGAAAGGCTCATATTGTTAGCCTTAAGAATCTGCGTATAGGGCACACCATACTTCTTGGCAATACCGGAGATGGTTTCACCCTTGGCCACTACGTGAGTACGAGCCTTGCCGGAGTTCGTGGCAGAATCCTTCTTGCCGGGCTTGTAATCCTTGGGTATGTAGCGCACCTTGATAACCTGACCGGGGTAAATGGTATCACCCTTCAGCTTAGAGTCTTTCTTAATCTGAGCGATGGTGGTGCGGCTGCGCTTGGCGATGTCATGCAGGTTGTCACCCTTACGCACGGTGTAGGTGATAAGAGTAGGCTCCGTAAATGTCTTGGAGGGCTTTTTACCCTGCGGTTTTGCGGGCTTTTTGACAGGCTTAGCGGTTTGCGGTTTGGGCTTGGCCGTGCCGGTATTGGCCGCAATGGCAGACTGCTCAGGTGTTACAATGGGGGTTGCCGTGTGAACCGGACCGGTGACGGGAGGCGTCTCAATGAAAGGAGCATCTTCCGTGGGAGGAGGCGGATTTTGAGCAATATGCTCAGGCTGCACCTGAGAGGAGCTGCTCTCATTCGTGCTGGCCATAGTCTCTACCTCACTGGGGATGTAGATATCATTACGATTCTGAGAAATGGGGCCGGCGGGAATCTGCTCATCCTCACTACCTTCGAGCAGCCACGGCGGGATTTCGCCGTCACCTACGATGTAATTACTTGTAGGCTCATAGCCATCCGTGCTGCGGCAAGAACTGAATGCCACCAGCAAAGAGGCACCTAAACCAAGTGCTACTATTGTTTTCTTCATACGCAAAAAGGGTATCAAATTTCCTTGCTGTTTGCAAGCTTTAATCCTGTTTTTTTCCATGTAGGGTATTCCTCCGAACTCGGGGCTGCCGATGCCCCCATGCAACGCACAGAAACATCGGCAGGGTTCCGAGAACAGACTGACTCAGTGCATCAACGGCGGCGCCCACCACCGGAGCGCCCTGCCCCGCCCGCACTCGGACGGCTCACATTGGCGGGACGACTCACACTGCTCGGGCGACTCGCATTAGCAGGGCGACTTACGCTGCTCGGGCGGCTCACATTGGCAGGACGACTTACGCTACTCGGGCGGCTCACATTGGCAGGACGACTTACGCTACTCGGGCGGCTCACGCTCGGACGAGTAACACCGGGTCTCTGCTGCACGGCATTGTTACTCGGGCGGGCATTATTGGGACGCTGCTGCACCACATTGTTGCCCGGGCGGGCATTATTGGGACGCTGCTGCACCGCATTGTTGCCCGGGCGGGCATTGTTGGGACGCTGCTGCACCGCATTGTTGCCCGGACGAGCATTGTTGGGACGCTGCTGCACCGCATTGTTGCCCGGACGAGCATT
>JAFYUT010000032.1 GCA_017549485.1 Akkermansia sp. | reverse complement strand
GGAAGTGAAACATCAGCACGTCGATGGTAGTTGGACGATAGGTCCCGCGAGAGTAGATAGCCGCCAGGGCTCATGAACCCCGCAAACCGAAAGGTTTGCGGGGTTCTTCATGTTACGGCTCCGCAGGAGCCGTAACTATCATGCGCTAAGCTATCATGTTGCCAAACTATCATGAAAGGCGCGCCAGCGCCGCACTATCATGCAAGCCGCCTAGGCGGCGCGCAGCTTGCAAAAAAGGATAAATTGTTTCGGCGAGCGAACCCGAGCGGAATTCTAAAACCCGTGAAACGGGTGACAGAGACGTTGGCTTTCATTTGGTGCGTTGCTTTCTGTCACCCGCTACCGCGGGTTTTGAATTCGGCACGCTACGCGTGCGCGCGAAGATGATACATGAAGAACAGCTTTGCTGTACATGAAGAATAGCTGTCGCCATCGGTGAAGAACAGCTGCGCTGTATGAGAAGAATGGCTGCATAAATAGATGCAAAGTGCCTGCGAGTCTCCCTGCCGAATACGGGGTATTGTGCGCTTAGTTGTTTTTGAATCATGGGCGGGCGCGCTGTGTCGTATGTGGTAAGAGGAGGAGATACCCTCGTCTTAATACTATGAAAAAATTATTGATACCTACGATGATATGGTGTGCCTGTGCTGTTTCTGCGGCCGAGTCTACCAATAGCTCACCTTTACAGACTATTCTGGAGGCCGGGCGTGATTATGGCGAACACCGTGCACGCGAAAAACGCAGAGAACAACGAGAAGAGCGACGCGAGGCTCGGGAGGAACGTCGTTATCAACGGAATCATGACAAAGATAAGCATCACGATAACCGCGGCGACGACAGAGATTCTAAACAACACAGACGCTGAATTTTCATGTCCGTTTAAAAAACGACGCCCTTGCCGGTGCTTTGCATAGGCAGGGGCTGTTTATATTGCGCTTGTGCAGGATAATGCTAAGAAATAATCTTGCAATGTAGCCGGTGCCGTGTACAATGATGGTTGTAAATAGCGCGATAATGAAAAACTTATTTTTGATGCCTGCCGTGGTGGTAATGTCAGCTGCCGTACACGCAGCTGAGTGGGGTACGGATTATGCGGTGGCGTTGGCCCAGGCTGAGCGAGAGGGTAAGGCGGTGTTAGTTGATTTCACCGGGTCAGATTGGTGTGGCTACTGCATACGCTTGCGGGATGAGGTGTTGGAGGAGCCTCGTTTCAGCGCTTGGGCAGGGGAACACTTTGTGCTGTTGGAAGTGGATATGCCGAAGAACCCTCACTTTGATGAAGACCTGCGGGCGCAGAATCAAATGCTGTGTAAGAAGTATGGGGTAGATAGTTTTCCCACTCTGATGGTGCTGGATGCCCGGGGAAATGCCTTGGGTGCCTTGTATGGGTATGAGGGGAATCCGGATATTGTGCGTGAGATTTTAACCCGCGGTTTGATGGTGCAAGGCTTTTTGAAGAAAGCTCGGCAGGCATCGGGTGAAGAAAAATTGCGATTTATGGTGGAGGCTTGGCGCCTGTTGCCGGAGGAACTGCAGAAGCTTAATGCACCGTTGAGAAAAGAGATAATGGACAACGATGCGGAGGATTACAGTGGCTTGCGCGCCGAAGAAACGGCTGTGCTGCGTTTGAAAAACTGTGTAGAAGCCGCCAATGCCGCACCTACGGATGCCGCTGCCTTAGATATCGTGAATGCCGCCATAGCGGAAGCCGGCCCGATGGTGCAGCGCCAGTTGCTGGAACATAAGTTTCGTTTGTTTCTGTTTTTGGCAGAAACGGAAGAGGATGTTTTGGCCGCGGCAGAAGTCGCCTACGCCGCCATTGATGCCGATTTGCGTTTAACCGAAGCAGAAAAGCAGGACAGAAAAGCCCAGTTCCGCGCTGTTTTCGCCAATCCTCAATCTACGCTGAAACGCTATCGCATGGTAAAGAGAAATCGCCCCAAACGTTAGTCGGGCCTCCTGCCGTTGGGCGGTTTGTTCCCATCGGGGGCAGCGTTTGTGATGAAAAGTGCCTGCGGATACTATGCCGGTGCTGAAAAAGGCGTAGTTGTGTGCTATGAGTAGGGCATGCAAGACGTACAATATATTACCGGATTTACGGCAGGAGAGTTGAGCCCTTGGCTTTCTACCAGATTTGATTTGCAGGCATACCGACGCGGAGCGGCGTTGCTGAGCAATTTCGAGGTGTTGGCGTATGGCGGTATCAGGCGACGCTGCGGAACACAATGGGTGGGCTTGGCGGCAGAGCAGAGCGGAGCCATGAGGTTGGTGCCGTTTCGCTTTTCGGAGAGTGATGCGTTGATGCTGGAGCTTTATCCCGGGGGAATGCGTGTGTATCGCGACGGTATGTTATTAGGTGGGGAAGGTGGGCTGGCGTATAGCATAGTGACGCCGTGGGAATCTGCGGCTGAGATAGAGGCTTTGCGGTTTACTCAAATTAATGATATGGTGTATGTGACAAGCCCGTATCGTGCTCCTCAGCGATTGGAACGTCGCGGGGATACAGATTGGCGCTGTGTACCCATGGAGCTTTCACCATTCCCGAGAGAGACCTACCTGTTGCAAGATACCGAGCTGCGTGTATTGCCCGAGCTTAATAGCCCCTACGCAATGCTGGAGACGGCGCCGTCTGCTCCCGCTTTTTCTCCCGAGATGGTAAATAATGAATATGTGCTGTCAGAGGTAGAGATTCCTACGCGTACCTATTTTATGAATGAAGCGTTCACGGTAATTGCGGTAGAAACTCCGGATTTATCGGCCGCGATGATTGCCGCCGGCACGATTTGTAAGGAGTACGATAGCGCAAGCAAGCTCTATTATTATTACACGGCCCACAAAGAGTATTCCCCGCAGTATTTTAATGGCAGTAAGTCTGCCGCAGATTATCCGGATTTCTTTTTACCGGGTGTCATGCGCTTGACAAGTGCCGGTCAGCCGTATGAGGTGAGTGCTGATTGGGAGGTTCGCACGGATGGCGAATGGAACGCCATTTGGGAGCTGTGGCGCAGTTATGATTCACCATCCGCCGGTGCAGAGCCGGTACGGTGGCAGTGGAGCTGTATACGCACATTTGACCAAACGGACTATTCAGAGCGCCAAAACTGGGCAGTATCAGGTTCAGAAAATGAACCTTGCCGTATGGTGTTGGTATGCCGAGCTGCTGCCTCAGACAAGATGTCGGCACACATTTTTTTCAGGGCAGAGAGTGGTGCGCGTGAATATAAATGGGAGATTGTGCAATATATCAATGAACACAAGGTACGTGCTGCGCTGCGTTCTTTTTATACTGAGCCGTGCAGAACTTTCAGCACACGCCGATGGAGTTTCGGGGCGTTTGGGTGGCGTAATGGGTTTCCACGGTTTTCGGGTGTGTACCAGGGACGATTGTGGCTGGGTGGCATAAGGGGCTTGCCTACCACATTGTTGGGGAGTACAGTGGGGGATTATGGCAATTTTCACGTTGGTTCTGCTGCGGACGATGCCTTGCACCTTACCTTGGCTACGGATAATCAGAACTCCATTTGTTGGATATACCCGGCACGGAGTATGTTGGTAGGCACTACGGAGAGCGAGTGGACGCTCAGCGCGCCGGATGGCAGCCCTCTGTCGGCATCCAATGCCACTTTTCAGCGTCAGTCATCGGTAGGTAGTGAGAATCATGCTGCTGCCGGTGTAGAGAATACGGTGTTGTATGTTCAGCGCGGCGGTAAACGCTTGCGCGAGATTTCCTATAAGCTGGAGGCGGATGGTTTTACCTCTACAGATACCAGCTTGCTGTCAGAGCATTTGTTTCGCAGTGGGATAAAAGAATGGGTGGTATGCCGTGGCAGTGGTGCCAATGTGTGGGTGCTCATGGCAGATTACAGCGTAGCCAGGCTTACGATAAATGCCGAGCAACAGGTGACCGCTTGGCAACGTATGGAGTTCCCCGGCCGAACAGTGTTGCATGTAACCGCATTGCCCTCCGGTCGTACCAATGAAGATGAGCTTTGGTTGGTGGTGCGTTATGATAGCACCGGTGCCGTAGGTATAGAGCGCTTGGCTGATACCCCTGTGTACATGGATAGCGTTATCCATTTTGAACCTTCCCATGGAGGTGTATACTCGGTGCCGCATTTGAGGTCGTTAATGGTATACGCGGTTGAAGAGGATTCCCCGTACGACCTGCGCCCGGTGATTGTAGGCCCCGATGGCTCATTTCGCTATACTGCCAAGGGGCGATTTTATGTAGGCTTGCCCTATCGTTCTGAGCTGTGTACTATGCCGTATGAAAGTGAGCGCACATTCAATTCTATACGCCAGGAAGGGCGTGTGCGGTTGCGTTTGTTGGATAGCTCTCCGGCCTTCTTCTACCGAGCATCAGGGGCTGAGCAATGGGAGCAATACGACCCGAACCGAGAGTATTTGCAATATCCATATACCGGTTCCATCCGCGTTTCTCAGATGCCTATACCCGGAGTAGGACAGGGCTTTTGCTTGTATGTAGATGGTACGCAGGATTTTTGCCTGTTATCATTAAGTATAGAGTTTGATTTTCACGGTAAGTAAAAAAGAAACGTAAAAAAGCGCTCCTGCCGTGGCAGCAGGAGCGCTTATGGAAAAAATGGTCAGATTGGTCTCAGACCCGATTACATGGCCGGGGGCAGAACAATGCGCTGGTTAGCCGTGCTTTCGCCGGTCTTCTTGTTCTCGGGGAACAGAGAGTCATCGACATAGCGACCGATGGTATCATCTGCCTCGTCGGTGGTGAGCTTTTCACCATCTTCCAAAGGAAGCAGCTGGCCATCTACCGTGTACATCACGGCATAACCCTTGAACGGCACCATATCGAACGTAAGTTCGTCTGCGCTGATGGGCTCGTTGTTGTGCTTGATGCAGCAGAACAAGATGGGGCCATCGGAGATAGCACGCTTCTGGGCAACCTCTACCTCGGCAGCCTTCTTCTTGTTGGTCTTCTTGGCGGGCTTGGCATCTGCTACTTCATCGGGCTTGCGCATCACGTAAGCGAAAGCGTTTTCACCGGGCTTGAGGCATTCGCCGTTGGCAATCTTGTTATCGCCTTCAATTATGCCGGGCAAAGCAGCATAGAAGTTAGCCTCAGAAATGGCATCGCGCTTGGCGAAGAGCTGGCGGAAGTAATCGTTGGCGGTATCACCTTGCAGGTCGCCATAGCTGCCGGCACTTTTCTCTGTGCGAGACACGGTCTGGTCGCAGGGGAAGCTGCCATTGCTGCGCTTGAAGTTGGTGAGGGCCGTGCCTACCTGCTTCATATTGGTGCCGGCTGCCTGCTTATCACCGGCGTTCATGAATGCCAGCACGCCTACATAACCCACGGCGCCGAGGGATGCCATAATGGCAATTACGACGAGAAGCTCAACAAGGGTAAATCCCTTTCTGATTTTTTTATGGATTTTCATAAGAATTGAAGTTTCGTTGACGTTCCACCTATACCACGATTTGCCTGTGATTGCAAGCTGAAATCTCGCTTTTTGAAAAAAATACCGTAAAAATCAAAGGTAAGCGGCTAAGCTATGTAATACGCGCGCATGATTTGTCAAAGTAAGTGCTTGCAATGCATCGCCGATGCTGTAAAATGAAAGGCGATATGAGTACGATATATGATCAGATAACGGCCGGCATGAAAGCCGCCATGTTGGGGAAGGACCAGCTTACGTTGGGTGCCCTGCGTAGTGTTAAAGCTGCTCTTCAGAATGCGCAGGTGGCTAAGGGAAATGCCCGCGAGCCGCTCTCCGAAAACGAGGCTCAAAACGTAGTGCGCAAGCAGATTAAACAACGTGAGGATGCCATTGCCATGTATGAGAAAGCCGCACGCCCTGAGCTGGTGGAGAAAGAGCAGGCAGAGATGAAAGTGCTTACCGCTCTGTTGCCCGCCGAGATGAGCGAGGCTGAGATTTTGCCCGTGCTGGAGGAGGTGATTGCAGAGTTGGGCGCAACATCCAAAAAGGATATGGGCCGTGTGATGAAGGAAATGCAGGCCCGTACCGAAGGGCGTGCCCCCGGCAAGTTGCTGTCTCAGCTCGTAGGTTCACGTTTAGCTTAATATCGCCATGTTTTGCGCTGTTATCGTAGCTGCCGGTAGTTCTCGCCGTGCCGGGTTTGACAAATTGGCTGCCCCGCTGGCCGGTGTGCCGGTGCTGCGGCGCAGTGTGGATGCCTTTGTGGCTGCCGGGTGCTCTGCCGTGGTGGTAGTGTGCCCGGAGTCCCGCTGGCAAGAGGTGGGGTTGGCAGATACCGTATTCCCCGTTCCGGTATTACGTGTAGATGGCGGGGCTGAGCGCCAGAACTCTGTGGAAGCCGGGCTCAATGCGTTGCCTGAGGGTACGCGCTATGTCGCCGTGCATGATGGTGCCCGCCCGCTTATTACCCCGCAGGGTATTTGTGATTGCTTGGCCGCGGCTCAGCAAACGGGTGCTGCCGCTTGTGCCCACCCCATTGTTGATACCCTGAAACGGGCTGATGCAGATGCTTGCTCCTTGCCCGAAAAGGTGAGCCGAGATAACTTGTGGGGTATGGAAACTCCGCAGATTTTTGACCTTGCCATGCTGCGCCGCGCCTATGCCTGCGTGGCAGAGCAACAGTTGGTGGTTACGGATGAGGTGTCGGCCGTGGAGTCACTGGGTATTGCCACTCGTCTGGTACAGGTGGGCCCCAATCTCAAAATTACTCTGCCGGGTGATTTGGAGTTGGCCGAGCTTATTTGGCAACACCGCTCATGAGTCACCTAGCGGCACAACGCGTGTGGGTGGTTGGCCACGGTTTTTTAGGCCGCGAGCTTGCAGAGGCGTGTCGTGCCTTGGGGGCAACCGTGCTTACAATAGATCCCGCTGTACCTGCAGATGTATGCGGGGCTGCGAATGATGCCTCCGCACTTGCCCACGCCCGTATTCTGATAGAGCCTACACTCATTTTTTGCTGTATGGCTACCCATGGCGGTACAGCAGAGGCGTACCGCGCATGTTACCTTGAAAGCGCACAGGCTTTGCTGCAAGCATGCCCTGCTGCCAAAATCATTTTTTGTTCTTCTATCTCCGTATATGGGGATTACCATGGAGAACTTGTTACGGAGCAATCCCCGCCTCTGGCTGTAAGCTCGCGTGCTGCCGTGCTGCTGGCGACAGAGCAAGCGGTGCTGGCTCACGGTGGATGTGTGGCTCGCTTGGCACCTTTGTATGGTGAGCAGCGGTGTGAGCTGCGCCGCCGCCATTCTGCCGGGGAACCTCAATTACCCGGGGCGCCGGAGCGTGTGTTGCATTATGTACACGTACAAGATGCAGCAGCTGCCCTTTTGCTGGTGTCTTGTCACCCCTCCGGTATTTACAATGTGTGCGGTGCCTGTTTTACCAAGGCTCAGGCGTATGCTGCGCTGGCTCGTGAAACCGGTATTCCCGCCGCTGCCGAGATATCTCCCGCCTCTTGCCGAGGTGGGGTGAATGCCCGCGTCTCAGCAGAAAAACTCCTTACTCTCGGTTGGGCGCCTCGACCGTTTTTTGAATAATGCGCCCGGATTATTACCAGCTGCTCGATGTGCCGGAAAACGCATCCGCCCGCGATATCAAAGCTGCATACCGCAAGCAGGCCATGCGTTACCACCCCGACCATAATGAGGGGAATGATGCGGCAGAAGAACGTTTCAAGCTGGTGTCGGAAGCATATCGTGTGTTGGCAGATGCCGAGCAACGTGCTCACTATGATGGTTGGCTGGAGCGGCACCGCCGCCTGAGCATGGCCCCCGAGCTGGCAGATATGCCTCGCCGTGTGCGAATGTCGGTACGCCATGCGTACGAGCGCCGAGCCTCTCGCCGCCGCCGTTATGAGCGCGATGCAGAGCACCCTTTGCGCGTGCGCCGCATGCTCATGCGCCCCACGTTTACATTCTCTCGTTGGCATTTGTTGGTGTTTTACCTGTTTGCATTTGCCGTGATGCTGCCGTGGGCTGTGCGCTACGGGCAGCGGGATGATACAGAAACTGCTGCCAAACGAGAGCAGCGAGAGAAAGCAATGGTAGAATCTCTCTACACCCGTGCTTGCAATGGCGAGGCCTCTGCCCAATATCGCTACGCCAATATTCTGTACCATGGTCTCAATGGGGTAGCTCCCAATGAGGATGAAGCCATGCGCTGGTGGACTCATGCTGCCAATCAAGGCCACTCCGGCGCGGCTCATAACCTTAAAGAATCCATGCGTATTCGTGCCGAGCGGGAAGCGTATGCATCTTCTGCTAGCTTGGAAAATGAACCTGGATGATTAATGAAGCCCATGAAAAATTGTTTACCGTATGTTGTATTGATGCTGTTATGTTTCTTAAGCAGTTGTCGCAGCCTTGTCTCGTCTAATTTCGGTGCATGTTTGGATGCCGTAGGCCGTCAAGACGCGAGCCGTTTAGAGTATGCCGCGTGTCAGCCTTTTTATGAAATGGATGGCCGTTATTATGCTCATGTGCGGTTGAAATACGCCTCCGTAACACCTCAGGTATGGAGGTGGTTGTTCACTTCTTACGACGAAAGCACGACCTCTGAGGAAACCGGCGATTATTCGGATGGATATTTGTTGATGAGCCCTGCGGATGTGGCAACACATTTGGCGCGCCATGTTGAAGTGCCTCCTGTCTCTGCGAGTTTGTTTATTCCGGAAGGGAAATTCGATTTGGCGGCGGCCAAGCATCTTCCGCAAGTTGCCGACAGCCGGATGCTGTATGTTAAGGGAATGAAAGATAAGGATGAATACGGGCTCAATCTGCTGACCTTCACTTATTGTAAAAAATCCCCTTATCAGGGCGTGCCGGTTAAACGCACCTTGAGTAACTATGCCCGTACCCCGCTGGTGTTGCTGCTCTCTTACGGGGTGGATGCCCCGATTACCTTGGTAAGCAGTGTGGTGTGTGGAGCCGTTGCGGCTCCCATTATGTATCTCGGTTTTAGGTAATGGGGAGAGATAGTTATGAGCACGGAAATAACATTGTATCACAGGGATACTACTCCCATGATTATCATTGTGGCTACGTTGCTGCTCGGGTTGAGCTCTCCGCTTGTGTCAGCCGGTTTTGTTTGGCTGGTCATGTATCACGTTGCTGAAACGCATGATACAGTGCAGGTAATTGTGAGTGCCTGCATGGCTGTGCTGTGGCCTGTGGGGTGGATAGTTGCCATGTTGTTGGGGGCGCTGCATCCGCTTTTCGGTAAGACTCATATCGTGGTGACTCCCACCTGCGTGTGTATCTCCAAGTATCTCTTTTCGTGGTGCCGCAAAAAATATGAGTTCCCCAATGACGGCTCTGTATACTTTACCGTTGCCGCTTGTACACATCAATGCCCCGCTGCATCCTCTGCCAATCAGATGGGGCGAGGTATAACTACTTCTACGGAATATCACCTGATTGCCGTGGTACGTTCCACTAAGCAACGTATTGTGTTGTATGCGTGCTATGATGCTGAAAAAGTGAAAAATCTTGCAGAAAAATTTTCAAAATGTTCGGTTGCTTCATAAAATTCGTTCTTGTGACGCCTATGTGTATGATGAGTGTGCGTTTGCTTTATTTTTTGTGCTTTTTGTGGCTGACTGCGCTGGGCCCGGTTGCATATGCGGACGGTTCGGCTCCGAATCAGTCACCGTCATTTATTCAAATTCACTTGCTACTCCGCGATGATGCGAAGCCGCTGAATAAGCCTTGGCGTGAAGTGGAGCCTGAGTTACTGGCCGCAGGGTATTCCCCGTGTGAAGATGCTGAGATTGTAGCCTCTTTGCCTGTACCTGCAAAGCGTGAGCATTGTGAGGTGCGGGTAGTCATACCCCCGAAAATGCACCGATTTTATCAGGTATATTATTTGAATGAGTCAGGGGTGGTGGAAGATATTACCTCGTTTGTGGCCTCTGCAACATCTCCCAGTGAAAAGCAGTATGATGAATCATACGAGCTTCTTGAGCATTTGGCATATCCGGGGAACTCCATTGTGAGTGGTGGGCAGAGCCTCATCCTGATAGATATCAGTCTGGAAATCATCCTGATTCATTGCGAGGATATGGCTTTTTTCAGGCAGAAATATTTGATGCCGGTAGATAAATGCCCTCTTCATTTTCTGTATTTGATGAGCTACAAAGGTGATGCCGAGGCAGCGGCGCTCTTGGAGAAAATGGAGCAGGAAAGTGGCGAGAAAGTGCTGAATGTTCTTTATAATCGCTTGTTCTGTGTCAACAATCATGAAGCGGACAGTTCCCGATATCGCCATATCGGTTTTGAGTTGCAATACATGCCGGCGGTTCTGCGTAAGTATTGGTTACAGGTTATCCGTCAGAATATGGAGCTGAGCTTGTAATGATACACAAAAAGGGAGCCGCACGCGGCGACTCCCTCGGTAAAAAAATCTGAGTGGTTGGCATCAGATAAGCCCCACGGCTTTGCGCACGCGGGAGAGCACTTTGGCGGCAGCTTCACGTGCTTTGGTTGCACCGTCTGCCAGCACTTCATCCACATAGCCGGGGTTGGCCATAATCCATTCACGCTTTTCACGGGCGGGGCGGAAGAACTCCCAGTAGGCTTCAAACAGGTCTTTTTTGAACTGGCCGTAGCCTACGCCGCCACGGTGGTGGGCTGCCACCATCTCCTCATACTGAGCAGGGGTGGCAAAGAGTTTGTAGAGGGCAAGGATGATGGAGTTTTCCGTGGGTTTGGGCTCCTCCAGCGGGGTGGCATCTGTCACAACCTTTTTGTTGATGAGCTTGCGCAGGGCTTTTTCCTCACCGAACACGGGCAGGGTGTTGCCGTAGCTCTTGCTCATTTTCTGACCGTCCAAACCGGGAACAATGGCGGTTGTTTCGTTGATAAGGGCCTCGGGCATGCGCAGTAGGTCGGCACCGAAAGCGTCGTTAATCTTACCGGCCAGGTCACGCGTTACCTCAAGGTGCTGTTTCTGGTCTTTGCCCACGGGTACGGCATCACTGTCGTACAGCAAAATATCTGCCGCCATGAGGGCGGGGTAGGCAAAGAGGGCGTGGTTGGGGCTGAAACCCTTGGCAATTTTGTCTTTGTAAGAGTGGCAGCGCTCCAGCAAGCCCATGGGACACACGGTAGAGAGAATCCAAGCCAGCTCATTGACCTCCGGCACGGCAGATTGCGCAAAGAAGACGGCCTTTTGCGGGTCTAACCCGCAGGCCAGCAAATCTACGGCCATTTCGTACGTGTTGGCGCGCAGAGCCTCTGCTCCCGGCATGGTGGTCATGGCGTGATAATTGGCGATGAAGTAGAATGCTTCACCCTTATTCTGCAACTCAATAGCGGCTTGAATGGCACCGAAGTAGTTGCCGATGTGGAGTTTTCCGCTGGGTTGTAATCCTGTCAGGAATCGCATGGTTTTTGTGTCTGTATGTTTTATAATATGAAAAATCAGTTGCCGCTGCTGAGCAGTTGATCCAGCATGGCTTTAAGGGTTGTCGTATCATGTGCTCCTTCAAATGAGCGCAGTCTGATACCCTCGGTGTAGATGAAAATGGTCGGCACTTTGGTGAGGGAAAACTCCTCTGCCACCTTGGGGTATTTGTCGGCATTCACATCTACCACTTGTACATTGCCTTTTTCCTCTTCTGCCAACTTTTTGAGGGCCTCTCTCATGCGGAGGCTGTGCTCACACCAATCGGCAGTAAAGGCCAGAATGAGTTTACGCCCTGATACGCCGGTAACTTGGCGAATATCCTCACCCTTGTAGTCGCTGTACAGCTCATAGCGGGGGGCAGATGACACACCTGAACCCATGCTGACATTTTGGCGAATTTCATTTTGCAATGAAAGCTTGGTAGGATTGGGAGCCGGGCGCGTGGTCGTTGTGAAACTGGCGGCGCGAATGGCACGTGCATCTTCATCATCCCCCCCGCACCCAACCATCAGGCAGGGCAGGCTTAACAGGGATAATAAAAGAGAGACTCGTTTCATGCTGCTGTATTCTCCCTCTAAAAGCCTGCCATGTAAAGCAGATTGTGCGTTCTATTGCAAGAAAATATCCTTTTTCCCACTTGGTATGAATCTCAGAACACGGCGTGGCGGTAGTTGCAGGCTCTCGCCGTTATGCGGTAATTGCAATTTACGGGCGGCCACGGTTTTGTAGCGAAATGAGCCGAACCCGGCCAGCTTGACCTCGCCGTCCTCGGCAAGGCCATCTCTGATAGCGCGAATCACGGCGTGCAGCGCAAGCTCAGCCGCGCTATGGGTAGCCGTGCCCCCCAGCGCGTGGCGAATGGCCTCCAGTAGCTCCTGATGGTTCATGGGGTTTGCTGCGTGGAATAGGGGGAGGGCACGAGAGAAAGCCTCTTATTCACCTACGGGAATCGTTACACGGCGAATGGTGGGCATATCCGGTATAAGCCCGGTATCGCGGCAGCGCTGAGCACTGGCGTTGTAGCGGGCTTGGTGTTCTTTTAAGTACTGGCAACGGGCGGGGTCATTTTTAAGGATGGCAACAACCTCGCGGCGCATGTCGGGGTTGTGCTCCATGTGATCAATGGCCATGTTCAGGCGGCGGTGCAAGGCAATGATTTCGCGTTGCACTTTGGCGGCAGAGGCTTCATCTGTCACACTGTCCATGCGGGGAATGAGGGTGTAATACAGGTGAAAGACCAAGTTGATGTAGAGCTCGGCATGTTCACGCGGACTGAACATTTCATGCAGCGATGTATCGCCGGGCTGTTGGTCGTGGGCCGGTGCCGTGCCGCAAATGGCAGCACATGCCATGAGAAGAAAGATACGTTTCATACGTGGTGCGATATGGTAAATCAGTTGTTACGGTTTTGGGTGTGACTCAGAATGATGAAAAGGTAATATACCAGCATGGCAATGGAGGAGAGGGCCGCTGCCACATACGTCATGGCTGCCCAGCGCAGGGCCGTTTGAGCTTGGCCGTGCATGGCGCGGTCGGCCACCCCGGATTGCTCCAGCCATTGCAGGGCTCGGCGAGAGGCATCAAACTCTACCGGCAGGGTGACCAGCGCGAAAAGCGTGGTTGTGGCAAACATGGCAAGCCCGATCCATGCCACCGTGGTGCTGCTGCCCATAGCCAGTAGAATAAGCCCCACCACCAGCACGATTTGTCCCAGTTTGGAGCCGATGCTTACTATGGGCACCAGCTCACTGCGCAAGCTCAGCCAAGGGTATGCTTTGGCATGTTGAACAGCATGGCCGCATTCGTGGGCAGCCACGGCCATGGCTGCCACACTGTAGGTAGAGTGAACCATATCACTGAGGTTGACCGTGCGGTTAGCGGGGTTGTAATGGTCGGTAAGTTGGCCCGGGGTGTGGGTGACTTGAACCCCGCTGATGCCGTTATCTCTCAGCATGGCTCGGGCTACATCTGCACCGTTGTATGGGGCAGGGGTGGCAGAGAATTGTTTCATGGCTGCCATCATGCGGTTTTGTACAATGCCGCCCACCAGACCGGCCAGCAGCATAAGCCCCAGCCCGAGCATGGTTAAGGCATTATAGCCACCGGGGCTCCCATAACCGGCACTGCCGTAACCGCCGTTGCCGTAATAATTGGCCAGCGTTTCCGCCAGCGGAAGATGTTCGAGGATGCATAAAAAGGTTTGTTCCATAATCAGATGCTTACATTCTACCATGTGAGACACGGCTGTGGCTATATTTGTTCATGTCTGCATGTGTTAATTTTGTCAGCAGGTGAACGAAACTCAATTTTTTGGTGGGGCCATGGGCTCTAACTCATCTGTTGAATATTGTTGCACAGGTGTCGGAGACCTATACGGCGTATGGGAGAGCCGGCAAACAAACGTTCAAACTCATCATCGCTCAGGGTGCGTAAATACTGCGCACTCAGCCTGCTTAATGGGGCGGTCATAAGCAGGTGGGGGTCAATTTCTGTTTCTTGCTGTGGGGTATTCCAGGGGCACACCTCTTGGCAGATATCGCACCCGTACATGCGGTCTCCTAGGACTACCCCCGTGGGACTCTTCGATTCAATGGTGTGAAAGGAAATACACTTGCGGGCATCGCAACAACCGTTTTGCAGGGCTGCCGTGGGGCATGCTTGCTCACAGCGGTGACATTTGCCACAGTGGTTGGACATGGGGGTGTCGTATGGCAAGTCTAACGTTGTTAATACACATGCCAAAAAGCAGTACGAACCCATTTTGGGGCGAACCAGCAGGCCGTTTCTACCAATCCATCCCAAGCCGGCGCGCGCGGCAAAAAAACGCTCGCTTACCGGCCCCGAGTCGGTAAAATACCGTTGTTGCCCACCGTATAATTGCAAGGTTTCATCTATATCTGCCAGTTTTGCAGACAATAGTTTATGGTAGTCTTCCCCTTGGGCGTAGCGAGCAATGCGGCCCTGCACCTCGCGAGCATCCGTGCGTGCGTATTCGTAGGTAAGCATGATAACACTGCGTACCCCGGGCAATACTAACTGAGGATTTTGCCGTGCCGGTAAGTGGCGTTCCATCCATGCCATGTCGGCATGCATGCCGGCTGCAAGCCAATCGGCCAAGTGGGTGCCTTGGGCAGCATCGGCCGGGGCAACACCCAGTGCCGAGAAACCCAGAGCCCGTGCTGCATATTCTGCAGCTTGGCGAGCAGCTTGTGGCGAGTAAATCATAAGGGCTTGAGTATCTCTCTTGAGTGGCGGCGGAGCGGCTCTGTCATGGCGCGGCGCATTTTTTGCGGTAAGGGTAGGGCCTCTATAACTTGCATGGCTGCGTTATCGATACGCACACTGTCCGGGGTGGGCAGCTCGTGGCCGGATTTTTGATAGCCGAGTCTCTGCATGTTGGCGGATGCTTCTTTGCAGCCCAGATTGGCTGCTTTTTTGTAGAGTCGCAGGGCTGTGAGCTCGTCTTTCTCGGTGCCGATACCACGCTCGTACATGGTGGCCAAGTTGTTGATAGCATCGGCGTCATTGAATTGCATGCCGTAGCTGAAATAGCGGAAGGCTCGCTCGTAATTGGGTTTTCTTAACCCGGCCCCGCTCAGGTATATGTGCCCCATGTAGAAAAAGAGCTTGGGTACAGTGGCATCAATACCGGCCTGGGCTTTGAGCAACTTAAGCGCGGTTTTTGGGTTTTTGTGGCCTCCTTTGCCGGTGATGAGGTAGCGTGCCAGCTCTACTCTGGCCTTGCCATAACCACTGTTGGAGGCTTTGAGCATCCACTCATAAGCATCATGCTCAGACTTGACGCGCCCTATGCCTTTTTCGCAATAAAGGGCGTAGCGATACATGCTCTCAAGCCGGGCTGAGATAGCTTGCGGGTGCTCACTGTTGAGGCGTTGCTCTCCGGAGGCAAGGCGGCGTGCCAGAGATTCTGCTTTTGTCGGTTGGGCGGGTAAGCCACGTCGCTTACCTTCGTAGACATCCATCAGCAGCAGGGCAGCCAGTGGGTGCCCGTTGTCAACGCAGTATTCCAATGTTGCGGTGGCGTTGTAAATGGCCTCGTTGTTGCGGTCGTTGAGTATGTAGGCGGTGGTGGTGTAGGCGGTTTCTACCTGGGCTAAGGGTATATCAAAGCCCATTTCTTCAGCATCGGCAGCAAATGCCGCCAAACTCAACAGATACACGCGTTTCATGGCTCAGATACCGTACAAAAACTCCTCCAGTAGATTACGCCCGTAGAACAAATAGACCCATGCGCCCATGATGAATACCGGGCCGAACGGCATGGGTTGCCCGCGACCGATTCTTGCTACCAATGCCCACAGCAGTCCCAGTATGCTGCCTGCTACCAGTGCAAAACAGCAGCCGGCCCATCCGCATAAAGTGCCTATGGCCATGGCTATCCACGCATCTCCGCTGCCCATGGCTTCCTTGCGGGTCTCCATGCCGTGGCAGGTGCCGTGCAGTTGCTCGTAGTCTTCCAACGCTATGATGTGCCCAGAGGATGTACGCATATTCTCAGCATAGAAGATAAGCGTACCCGTTTCTTGGTGCTCGGGCAGGTCGAGCGTTGCATCGTTGAGCTGCACACGGTTGGCGGCCTCCATGAAAAGCTCGCTCCATTTGAACACATCTTCACCGATGCGCAGTTCTATGTCCTCCCCCGCTTGCTGAAGACTCCACTTCTGTACGGCATCGTACTCCTTTTTGCTGCTACCGAACAGCAAGCGCCCCACCACCCCTATCAGCTTCAGCATAATAAAGGCGCCTACTCCACTGCCGAGGCTCAGCACCATGGCATCGCTCCACTCAAATGAGCCATACAAGTTCCAAGAGTCAGCTAAAGCTGCCGCCACACCCGCAGCCGTGGCTGTCAGGGTAATGGCGGGTAATACAACCATTTGCTCCCAATCTATGCACAGCGTGGCCAGCATGGCTGCTCCCCATATACAAATGAACACCAGCGCAAAGAAACTCAGGCTTTGCTCTTGCCCCAACCAATAGGCTGTGGCCGCAAAAAAGACTGTGCATGCTAACTCTACCAGCCAATATCGTGCTGATATTTTTTGTCCGCAGCATGCACTCTTGCCTCTCAGCATCAACCAGCTGAGTAGGGGTAAATTCAAATACCACGGTATTTCTTTATTGCAGGTGGGGCAGAATGAGCGCCGCGGCTCATTAACACTCAGCCCACGGGGCATACGGTATATGCCGACATTTAAAAAGGAGCCGATGCACGCCCCGAATAACGCAAAACACAGCGGCAACACCCATGCGTTTTCGGTGGCTATCTCCCACATCATCATGTCCAATTGTTCCTGCATGCTCCTATTCTAGCACAGCACACTTGCCCTGAAAAGCAGAAAACTTGACACGTTTTTACTTAATTTTTCTTAAAAATCTCTTTATGTGTAACATTTTAGTATTGACAAGTAGGTATAGTTTGTGTATTCTGCGCCGCGCATGAGATCTATCCTGACAATACTGACCGGCATTATGCTGGTGTGCAGCGCAGTCGCCGAGAATGTGACGGCATTGCGTCCTGCCATCAATGATGCGGCCGCACAACATGGAGTGGACCCCGTGTTAATGGAGGCGATTATACGCCATGAATCCGCCAACGCGACATCTTCCGCCGCCCGCCGTAAAAACAATCTTGCCGGTATCATGGGCAAGAAAGGGCAGCGCAAGTATCAGTCCAAAGAAGAGTGTGTACAAGACCTTGCACAGTTGTTGGCCAAATACCGTGCCAAGGGGCGCACCACCGTACCGCAGATTGCCCGTGTGTACTGCAAAAGCACGAGCACTTGGATTCGCCATGTTAACGGCTATATGAGCCAAATACGCAGCGGTAAGTTCGGTGAGTTAGAGCAAAAGGACTCCGACGAGTAAAACGCATCATTATTGAGAGAACATCTTCACACCGTATCATTCCATGGTGAATGATACGGTGTTTTTTTGATGGTGATGAAGAACACGGTGGCGGTAAGATTACGGTATAAAAATGCCCTCTGTGCCGGTGAGCAACAGAGGGCGAAAGAGGTGTGCGGTAAAAGGGGCCTTTACTTGAGCTTGAGCACATCGACAACGGCAGAGGTAATCTCCTTCATGTCGTCCATGCAAAGCTCGCCCATGTGGGCAATGCGGAAGGTTTTATCCTTGAGCCCGCCGTAGCCGTTACCCAGCTGCATATTACGCTCTGCAAGGGCCTTGTTGAGCTCGGGGATGGAGATAAGCTCGCTGCATCCCTTGGGGTGGGCATCAATCACCGTGAGAGTCTTGGAGAGATACTTGCGGTTGGGGTAAACGCGGAAGTACTCATCTGCCCAAGCGCGGGTGAATTCGGCGCATTGCTCGTGGCGGGCAAAGCGGGCTTCAATGCCTTCCTCATTCACGATGTGTTGCAGCTGTTTATCCAGTGCATACATGAGAGAGAGGCAGGGGGTGGAGGTGTACTGGTAATTCTTCTTATCAATGAAGTCCCACAAGGTGCGCAGGTCAAAATAGAGACCGCGGTTTTGTACCTCGGCCGTACGGTCGTAGGCCTTTTGGCTCATGGCGCAAATGGCCAAGCCGGGGGGCAGGGCGAGGGCTTTTTGCGTGGAGGTGATGAGTACGTCAATGCCCAATTTGTCGGTTTCAATCTTAGAACCGGCGGCGGATGAAACGGCATCTACCAGCCACACCACATCCGGGTATTTCTTCATAACCTCAGCAATCTCCTCTACCGGATTCTGAATACCGGAGGAGGTCTCATTGTGGGTAACGGTAATGACATCATATTTACCGGTGGAAAGCGCGGCGTCTACCATCTCAGGGGTGGTGGGCTCGCCCATCTCGCTGGAGAATTTGTCGGCGGGGATACCGTTGGTCTGGGCCATCTTGTACCATTTGTCGCCGAATGCACCCACAGAGAATACGGCGGCGCGCTTGGCAGTGCAGGAGCGTATGGCACCCTCCATCAGACCGGAGCCGGAAGAAGTAGAGAGAAGAATACGGTTGTTGGTAAAGAGCACTTTCTGCATGTTGTCAGAAATGCGCTTTTGGATTTCGGATGCTTTTTTGGAGCGGTGCCCAATCATGGGCAGGCTCATCTCAGAGAGGATATCCTCTGATACGATGGTGGGACCCGGTATGAACAGTTTGATTGCCATAGTAGAAAAAAGTTTGGAATTGCCCCCTATATTATCATCCGAAAATGCATTTGGCGAGAATAAAGTTCAGTCGTGACAAAGAAGATGATTGCAAGAGAACATAATTTGGTGTAGAATGCCCGACGTATGAAGTTTTTGAGTCGATTTTTCGTGATGATGCTGGCTGTGGGTGTTGCAGTGCCCGTGCAGGCAGCAGAGGATGAGTCTGCCCGCACCAAACCCAAGCCCACACGTATTGTGAACCGAGTGGCTGCCGTAGTGAATGGACGCCCCATCACCTCGTCCGAGGTTCGTGCGCGCTTGCGCCCGTATGTGAATGAGCTGCTGATGCTTTATCCGCAACAGGGGGGGCGTTTCAATGGCGAGTTGGTAAAGGCTAAAAAAGCCGTGTTGGAAGAGCTGATTGAGCGTGAGCTTGTGCTGAGTGATTTTGAGGGTAAGGGATTGCAGATGCCCGCCAATGCCATTGAAGAAGAAATTAACCGTCGTATTCTCATGCACTTCAATGGTAAGAGAGAAGCCTTGCTGGAGAACTTGCGTGCCTCCGGCATGACGTTCAGCGAGTATCGTGATTCCGTGCGTAAGGAGGTGACGGTGGGTGCTATGCGCAGCATGCGTTACGACCGCGATATTCCCCCTACTCCAGATGAAATCCAAGCCGAGTATCAGGCCACGAAGTACGATTACCGCGATATGACCAAAGACTCCGTGCGTTATCAGAAGATATTTATTCCCGTGGGCGGTACCGGTGACCCCAATGCCACGATGGAGGAGCAATATCAGTTTGCCGTAGAGCTGACCGAGGGTATCAAACGCGGTGAAATCAGCTTTGAAGATGCCGCTATGCAGTGGTCTCGTGATGAATATGCTCAGCAGGGCGGGCAGTGGCCGTTCCGCAACCGTTGCGATTTGGATGTGCAGTTTGCCAACATCGTGTTTGCTCTGCCCAAGAATCAGGTGTCCGGCCCGTTGGCTTCTCCCTACGGGTTTACCATCGTGTGCGTGCAAGAGACCAAGCGTGCTACACCTCCCTCTCTTAACTCTCCCGGTATCAAGGCTCGTGTGGATGACTCCGTGCGCCGCAAAAAGAGCGAGCAGCGCTACCGCGAATGGGTGAAACGCCTGCGCGATAAAGCTGTCATTCGCATTTATATCTAAAAGGAGTGAATAGAGAATAAGCCTTTTTCCCCGCCATGTTTTTTCAGTCATGGCGGGGTTTGTTTTGCTTTTAGGCTTGCTAATTCGGGATGTCGGGCGTATGCTATTGCTCGTCATGAATATCCAACTCTTCAAGGAACTTTGTGAGGCTACCGGTGCACCCGGGTTTGAGTACGGCATTCGCGATCTCATCATCAAGACGGTGACTCCGCTGGCCGATTCTGTTACGGTTGATAACATCGGCAATGTGATTGCCGTGATTAAGGGCAAGAGCAGCGACAAAAAAATCATGTGCGCTGCCCACATGGACGAAATCGGTTTTATTGTACGCCATATTGATGATAACGGTTTTATCCGTATTTTGCCCCTCGGTGGTTTTGACCCCAAGACGCTCACCGCTCAGCGTGTAACCGTGCATGGTACCAAAGACCTGCCCGGCTGCATGGGTGTAAAACCCATTCATGTGATGGCTCCTGAAGAGCGCACCAAAATGCCTGCCGTGACCGATTTCGTGGTGGATTTGGGCATGCCCAAGGAAGAGGTGGAGAAGTATGTTTCCATCGGTGACTCCATCACCCGTATCGGTGATTTGGTAGAGATGGGCGATTGCCTCAATGTCAAGAGCATTGACAACCGTGGTGGTTGCTTCTTGCTTATTGAAGCCATTCGCGCCATTGTTGAGGCAGGCCAGAAACCCGATTATGACCTGTATGCCGTGTTCTCCGTGCAGGAGGAGGTAGGCCTGCGCGGTGCTCAGGTTGCTACCATTGCCATTCAGCCCGATTTCTCCTTTGCTCTTGATGTTACCATTGCCTTTGATACTCCCGGCAGTGGTGCTCATGACAAGTGCACCGTGCTGGGCAAGGGCACTGCTATCAAAGTGTACGATGGCACCCTGATTACCGATAGCCGCATGGTGAAGTTCCAGCAGGCTCTTTGTGAGGAAAACTCCATCCCCTACCAGCTGGAGCTGCTTGCCGCCGGTGGTACAGATGCCGGTGCCATGCAGAAGTTCTCTGCCGGTGGCTCTATTGCCGGTGCGGTTTCCATACCGGTGCGTAATGTTCACCAGAGCATTGAGATGGCTCACAAGACCGACGTACAGGCCAGTGTAGACCTGCTTGCTGCTTGCTTTACTTCTCTCTCCCGTTGGGATTGGACATGGGAGCGCAAGGTGCGCACCCTTGCTCCCAAGGCAGAGGCTTGCGAGGCTAAACCCGCTGCTAAGAAGCGCTGCTGTCGCAAGAAGTAATTAAGAGTTTATTGCTCCCCCATACCCGCTGCTGCGCTTTCACGGCGTAGCAGCGTTTTTTTGCATGGCTATGGCATTGAATAAGCTTGTCAGCAAGGGGCGTATGTGTTATATAACCGTACATTCATGGTTCGGGGTATCGGTATTATAGTTTGTATGTTGTTGCAGGTGGCGGTGCTGTGGGCTCAAGCTACCTCGTATGACCCTTCCGTGCGATATCGCAATCCGCTGCAAGCCATGTCAGAGCGTTATGCTCAGCCTGTTAATATACGCTTGTTGCCGGCTTGGAAGTTGACGGAGCCGCAAATCCGGACCGCCTCTCAACCGCCCACCTTGGTGCCGGATCCTCGCCGAGTGCGCTTTATGTACCCGGAGGATATGGAGCCCACGCCTGAGCAGGTAGCTGCGGGGGCTGCGCTCAGCTCTGTTCAGCGTGATAAAATGCGCCGTGCCCGCCGCTTGGCCATGCGAGAGGCTGTGTGGCGAGTCAGTGTGGAGGCCGAGGTGTATAACCGAGCCAACTCGGCGACCTTGGCTGCCATGGAAAAATCCGGCCGCCATATTGTCATTAAGCTTGGCGAACAAAAGGGATATTACATGGATGGCGATACAGAGTTGCGCCAATTTAAAATATGCAGCGGTAAAAAATCTACTCCCACACCCACGGGGCATTTCCATGTACAGGAGAAACGCAAAGAACACCGCTCTAACCTCTACAACAATGCCAATATGCCGTTTTTTATGCGTCTTACGCTGGATGGCATAGGCTTGCACCAAGGCCCCATCCGTAAAAATCCATCTTCTCACGGGTGTGTGCGATTGCCGCAGGCAGATGCCGCCTACCTGTTTGAACAGTGTGATGTGGGCACGGCCGTTTTTATTGTGGATTGATGATGAATGCCTCCCCTGAAATCACTTTTCGTCCCGCAGTGGAATCTGATGCCCCCGCGCTGCGCCGCATGTACGATGCCATCATAGATGCCATGGATATCTCCACCTGGCATACGCAATGGAGCAAAAACGGCTACCCCTCGAATGCGGACTTTATAGCGTTTGCCCGCAAGGGAGAGCTGCATTTAGCCTTTGCAGATGGCGAGCTTGCTGCCGCCGTGGTGCTCAACGGCACATACAACCGTGGGTACGATGCCGTGAAGTGGGGTGTTGCTTGCAGCCCGCACCAAGTACGCTATATTCATACGCTGGGCGTTTCTGTTACCAGGCGCCGTTGTGGCGTGGCATCCGCACTCCTCAACCATGTAGCGGCTCTTGCCCGTGCACAGGGTTGCAAAAGCCTGCGCTTGGATGTCATCAACACTGCCCGCCCCGCAGAGCGCTTTTACAGGGATTTCGGGTTCATCCACCGCGCTACCTGTATTCTGGATTATGACTCCGTTTGCACGGAGTTTAACCTATACGAGCTTGAGCTCACTCCTGCCCGAAAATCCTGAAAAAAGCGCCTCTCCCCCATTTTTTTTTGAGCCCCGGCAGGGGCGATATATGGTAGCCCGGTGGTGGAGCCGCGGTAGCGTCGGAACCCCGGGGAACCGGAACAAACAAACCGGAACCCCGGTTGAGGGGTGACATAATGCGTGGTTTAAATATGGGGGGTAAATACATATAATGCCTTAATTCAAAGCGCAACATTATGCCACCCCTCACGGGGTTCGCATATATTTTTGCATATTTCCCGGGGTTCCGCCGCTGGCGCGGCTCCACGCCCGGGCTATTCTATGGCGCCCCTCACCGGGGCTCAAAAATTCGGCTCGCCCCCCGGGTGGGCGTAGACACCGCAGGTGACGAAGCCCCCTAACGCTCGCGGGTTCTCCCCCTCAACTACCAATTTGTTGGGGCGCCGGAAATCCGTAGGATGCAAGATAAATAGTTTTTGTTGAGTTTTTAGAGATGCCCTATATTACCAATTGTACTCACTCGTAAACAATATTTAATAATTAGCACTGACGAAAATTGTATACGTCAGTGCTAATCTTTTTTCTTTATATAAATGTCGTTTTATGATAACACGACTCATGTCATGAAAGCTTTCCTGTTATTAACTTCTCTTCTATTGTCTCTTTCATATGCCGAAGCAAGAGCACCGAAACTTCCAACCGCAGCTACCGGGTTACCGGCAGAAGTTACTTGTGCGCTGAGGGATAGGATACATGGTAGTGGGGGGTACTGGGATTCCGACCATTGCCGGCAAAGCTATTACGAGCATGAAAGTGTACATCTTGTCACATTTGTAGATACATATTATGAATACCGTTTGAATTTCCCCTATTATCCGCATGGTGGCTATGTGGTCATGTTCGAAATGGATATCTTTGGCGATGCTCGTAAGGAGAAAGTGTGGCAGATAATACCTCCGCAAGATGGTCGGCTTCAAGATGAAGCATTGGAGTGTTACATATATGACCATACCGGAACATATTGCTACGCGGTTTTACCCTTTTGTTTAAATGGCAAGAAGGTGGGGGGCTCGCTTATCGGGGAACGCCGTGGATTCGATTTGAAGTATGGCCATGACGGCTACAAATTTGAATACAAAAATGAACATTATGTGTGGGAACAGTGGAAATTGACAAGAGAATCGGGTGTTTATGTAAAATGGCACTTATTACAAACGTTCAAATCTGTCGATGATGACTATGGAAGTCAGCCCGATCCGCCTGTAGAATGTAAGAATGCCAGATTGACAGAAACCACTCTTGCTTTTACGGCCATTGGAACACTCAAGAGAGAGGAGATTTACAAGAAAGATTATGAAAATACGACTGTGCCGATTTTGCAGCGAGCTCACCGTACCTTTTGCGAGAGGTTCGACACCATGACCTCGCCGAAAAATCAAACCTTGCTGGGTCAGGGAAACGCCATGCCGATGCATAACACTTACTATGTAACTTCCATCTACGAACTCGTTATGACCGAAAAGGTTGAATGGGTTAAGTGGAATGGCGAGATTACTGAAGCCTTGGCGCATTGGAACGAAACGCGTGAGGAGGTGATGAAAGCCAGCCGAGGCACTAAGGCAAAACAGGCTCTGGAGAAACTGCAATCCTCCCTCAAGCAAAAGCCGCAATTGCCGATATATCCTTTATTTGATAATTCCAAATAACGTACAGATTCACCATAAAAAATCCCGCCCATAATGACAGGGGTGAGCTTGTTTATGCGCTCCGGCAGGAGGTGGCAGCGGGTGCGCTTGATTGCCAAAACAGGCCACGCAATAGGGTAAAACCTCGCTGCCCGTCTTCGTGCTACTCTCTACGTCGTGGCAGGCTGGCGGCCTTCTCACGATGTTCGTCGGGCTCCGTTTCGTTTTGTTGACAACACCCGGGGTTTCCGTCTTCGGCAAGCCTACGCCGTGACGGGTCGCCGCAAAGCGGCTTACCCCGCGCTATTGGACTACCGCCCCGCCGGTGGGCGGGGCTCAATGATTCGGCCCGCCCCCGGGTGGGCGTAGACACCGCAGGTGACGAAGCCCCCTAACGCTTGCAGTTTATCCCACAAATACCAATTTGGGAACCTCGAAAAACTCGGTTTAATCCATTTCTTTTGCATTTTGCGAGCGTAAGCGAGCCGACTTTTTGAGCCCCGGTGAGGGGCGATATATGGTAGCCCGGTGGTGGAGCCGCGGTAGCGTCGGAACCCCGGGGAACCGGAACAAACAGGAACCCCGGTTGAGGGGTGACATAATGCGTGGTTTAAATATGGGGGGTAAATACATATAATGCCTTAATTCAAAGCGC
>JAFYUT010000003.1 GCA_017549485.1 Akkermansia sp. | reverse complement strand
CGAAATGCTGCGCGGCAAACCCGTGAGCGGCAAGTTCTTGGATTGGATTATGAGCGGTTTCATTTTCCTGCTGCTCTTCTTCTTTGTATTCGTCACCTTCAAAGATATAGGTGACATGGTAGGCACGGATGCCGCAGAAGGACTGCCTGAGCCCATCTTCAACCTGCCTGCACAGCCATGAAACGAGCCCTGACCCTTACCATGCTTTTAGTCACCGGGGTGCTCTGCGCCTGCCGCATCTTTGCCCCCTCTGACTACTTTGAGGCCAATTATACCCCGTGGCACTATGTGCAACAGGCCCCCGGCGGATTCACGGAAAGCGACCTCAAAAAACTGGATATACCTGCAGACCTGAATTTTACCGACACAAAAACCGGTGACATTGTCTACGTGTTCCGCAGCCACCACACCCCACATTACCAAGGTGCGCCCGATAAGCAATTTGCCGAGGTGTGGCGGTTTGACGGCACAACGCGCCGAGCAAAGGGCATCTATACCTATCAAACAGATCGAAAATTCTGATTCCGAGCCGGGATTCTGCATTTTATTCTTGGATATTGAGGGCACACATGCTAGAATAACACTATGGTAAGAATACTTGCAGCAACGGATTTTTCAGAAGACAGCCGCTCTGTTCTCGACTTCACTGCCAACTTAGTGAGACAGACCGGGGGTAAGATGTACTTGCTTCATGCGGTAGAGCCCTGCATGATTGACGCTGCCGGCAGTATGGCAGCAGAAGATATGCTGGGGGGCTTTGCAACCGTGCCTAAGGTAGAGGATTTGCCGGACAACACTATTTTGACCATGGCCGATCGCCGCGCTAAAAACTTGGCAGAGGCTATCAGCAAGCAATACGACATACCAATCTATGGTAAAGCGGAAGAAGCAGACGATATCGTAGAGTGCGTGCATGATTTCTGCAAGCGCCACAATATTGATATTCTCGTCATCGGCAACCGCCATCACTCCCTGCTCACATCCATTTTATTGGGCAACACGGCAGAGAAACTGGTGCGTGCCGCTAAGATTCCCGTAACGGTAGTACCGTGCGGGCCTAAAGCTAAATGATAACACTTATCTTTCTGGGAGACGTTGTAGGAGAGCCCGGTCGCCGCGCTCTTTACCGCGCTGTGCCCGAATTACGGGCTGAATACGGGGCGGACGCCATTATTGTCAACGGTGAAAATGCGGCAGGAGGCCGTGGCATTACCCCACCGCTGGCCAAAGAATTTTTTGAAAACGGGGTAGATATCATCACCTTGGGAGACCACGTGTGGGATCAGCAGGCTTTGGCAGAGCATATCAACACACTGCCCCGCGTGCTGCGCCCATACAACCTGCAAAGCAATAACCCCGGCTGCGGTATTGCTACCATAGATACCCCCAAAGGTAAGGTGGGTGTACTTAATCTCATAGGCCGTACATTCATGCGCAATGCGGCCGAGAATCCGTTTATATCAGCTCTGGGGGCTATTGACCGGCTCAAACAAGCAGGCGCTGCCGCCATATTGGTAGACATGCATGCTGAGGCCACGAGTGAGAAAATCTCCATGGCCGTGCATTTGGATGGCAAGGTAACAGCCGTAGTCGGTACTCACACCCACGTGCAAACGGCCGATGCCCGAATACTGCCGGCAGGTACCGCCGCCATTACCGATGCCGGCATGTGTGGCAGCAGAGACGGTATTATAGGCCGTGATGCAGCACAGGTATTACATGCCCAAATTACAGCCATGCCCTGCAAGTTGGATATAGGGGGCTGGCCCGTACGCGTAAGCGGAATTGTGGTTACGGCAGATGAAACCACGGGGAAAGCCCTGAGCATACAAGCCATCAACAGAGATTATGATAGATGAGGAAAGATTCGGCGGCATTGCCCGCCTGTACGGTGTAGCACAAGCCCAACGATTATCCGAAGCACGTGTAGCCGTGGTCGGCATAGGTGGGGTTGGCTCATGGGCAGCAGAAGCTTTGGCACGCAGCGGAGTGGGCACCATTATTCTGCAAGATATGGATGACCTGTGTATCACCAACACCAATAGGCAGATACATGCGCTGCAAGGCACCTACGGGCAAGCCAAGGTTGAGGTAATGAGCGAGCGGCTGAGCCTCATCAACCCGGCAGTAACGGTTGAGCCCCTGCTCTCCTTCTACACTGTATCTCACCCCGAGCGGTTGTTTGATACGCACCCCGATGTTGTGATAGACGCCATAGATTCCATGCGCCCCAAAACCCATCTGATTGCTGAATGTTACAAACGGGGCATACCCATTGTTACTTGCGGCGGCGCCGGCGGGCGCATAGATGCGGCGCGTATCTCTTTGGCAGACTTGGCCCGCACCTGTGGTGATAACATGCTCTCTCAATTACGCAAAAACCTGCGTAAAGACTACGGGCTTCCCCTGCATGATAAATGCCCCGAACTGGGCATACCCTGTGTTTACTCTCCGGAAAAACCGCGGTTCCCGCGCTGCGATGGCAGCGTCAGTTGCGAGCGAGAGGCCGGGCAGAAAGGCGGCATAGGCTGTGCATCCGGGTTCGGCTCGGCCACACATGTCACCGGAACATTCGGATTCATGATGGCAGGCGCTGCCATTGATTGCCTGCTGAGGAACGCATAGAACCCTCTTTTCTTTTTCTAACATATAAAAAAATACACTCACGCCGTAACCGATGTGAGTGTATTTTTGTTTATGGGAGGGAATTTTACTGTGGTGTCACCTTAATTTCGCCCCAAGTACTGCGTTTATCCGGGGAATTACCGAAGGTGAATTCCAGCGCAGGATTTTTGAGAGCTTTTTTAACGGTGAACGTGATATTCTTATTGGTACCGGCAGACCAGGAGACCTCACATTTTTCATCGTGAGAGGCCACGCACTTGTCGCCATCCATCAGGCGGAGACGGTTAATAATAATACCATCTCGCCCGGTAGTGAGCTTGAAGTTCACCACATAGGTGCCGGGCTTGGTAATGGGCACATCGTGCATCAACATAGGAACAGGTGCAGAGGGAATAATTTGATCGCTCCAGCCCTGACCATAGCGGTATTCTTTCACCCAGTCTCGCATCACAACGGGAGCAGAAACGCCCAGAGCGGATTTGGGATCAAGCTTACGCATAATTTTGGCATACTTGGTAATAAGCGGGCCACCGGCCATCATGCCGAGAGTGCGGCGAATATGACCGATAGCCTTTGCACAGGCCACCTGCCTTTGCCACGGGCTGAGGAGTTCATTCTTCACTACACCATCCAGACGTTTGAGGAAATCATCCATAGACTCGCCGTTCTGCATACCGAACCCGAAATCCAAGGCAGCGCGACAACCGAATTTATCCTCAGGGTCCAAAGATTTGATGGTATCCTTGACGTTGTTCGGCCAGCTGACGCCCTCTACCCTTGCGGCTTGCAGAATCAGCTTTACTTTCTTGCCTGTATCATCCGTTTTTCCGGATTGGTCCAAGAGAGCTTGCTGCTTCTTCTTAGCCTCCATACGAGCAGCAATAAGAGCAGCAACCTCCGGTACAGAGGCCGTCATGAGCTCCTCGCCATACAGGGTTGCATACTGTCTCACGTTTTTATCGTAGAACAGTAGCGCAGGATAAGAAATATCGGACATATCGCCGGGGTATCCCAGATTGCCCATGATTTTTCTGGCCTCTGCATTGGTGGCTTCGGTGCGTTTTTGATAGATGGGTGCAAGAATGAGTGCAGCACTGCCGGCAGCGGCTTTCACGCCATTATCGGCAACCAGCTTCTTGCAAAGTTTTTCGCCATACTTATCCCACCCCTCGGGGTAGATAAACAGGATATAGCCGTCATCCGTCACTTGGGCTTTAGCCGCCTCAAATGTGGGATATTGTTGAGCAGCCTGAGTCGGCAAGCTCATGGTAGCCAGCATGGTACCGGCCAACAATACGGAAAGTGTTTTCTTCATTTTTGTCAATGTGGTAAAAGGTTATTATGCTGCGGGCTCACCGTAAATATAGATACCGTTGGCGTGGAAGAACTCCGGGCCGCCGGAGCGCAGAACGCGCACATACAGAGCCTTGGGGCGTTCCTTCTGCAGGTCGAAGCTGTTGATATAGTTACCGGTTCGTTCGATAACCGGACCGACATCGTGCCAATCGTCAGCGCGGCCGGTGTCTGATACCTGGACACGCAGCGGGCGGAAGCGGTGGATGAGTTCCCACGCATTCGTGCCGGCAAATACAACACCTGTGATATAGGCATGCTTGGGCAATTTCACGGCAATCCAGGCATTATTATCTTTACCTGTATGCAGTCTGCCACCCTGCTTAGTGAGAAGCCCGGAGTGAGTATGGGGGGCATCCCACTCGCTGGTAGAACTGGCAAAGGGCAAACCTCCCTCCGACACAAGCTTACCGGGGAAGGTTCTAAAGTCCGGAATGGCAGCAGAACCTTTAATCTCTTTCGGGTCAATCATCTTGCTGATGGCGTAGAACGTGGTTGTATCATGCGTTTTTTCAGCGGCAAGAATAAGCCCACCCAACAATTTAGCTTTTTGGGCAGAGCTGATATCTTTATCTGCGCCCAAGACTTTCACCATAGAATCAGAAAGCTGCTTGCGCCCGCTTTCGCTCAAACCATCGGATATTCTGTTACCCCATGCCATCATCATGCCGGAATAGGCATCATGCGGAGCAGAGGCTTTAAGAATGCTGATAAAGAGGTTAATGCGTACAGACTCTGCATCGCCTCCTACTTTACGGCACGCAGCCAACTGAGCATCAGCAAATTTCTCCACATACCATCTGTCGGGGCCCATAACTTCGGCATATTTCCAGAACTGAGCGCAAGCCTTGGTCAAGGCATCCACCCCCATGCCGGAATCAGCCAAGCTATTGAGGATTCCCTGCTTGAGAAGTTCTGCGGCTTGTTCCGGGTAGCCTTTGGCCATACCGCGGCAAAGAACGGTATTGAGTTTCTGCCAAGCCTCCGCGTCTTTGGGCATGTGTTGCCCAAGGAAAGCTGAGTATTCTTTCCACATGGGATAATTGAGCGGGGCAGATTTTGCGGAAAGCTCGTAGCAAGCGAGAGCGTTCTTTGTCTCTGACTTATCCTGCCAGAGACGAGCCAAAATGCGGCAGGCATTGGAGAGGCGCGTTTTGTCTGCATTCTTCTGGTCAAACAATTCATCCGTCAGGTGCAGGATACTGTATGTCCAGTTATTATCCCACGGTATCCAGTGCAAACCACGCTCCCAAGTCAGGGAGTAAGCAGGCGTCCACCGGCCGTCCACCAGCACAACATAAGCACAGTGGCCGGGCTCACCCATGGTGAGGGCGGGCACACCATTAGCGCAGGCGGAGGCAGCACCGAAGTGAGACAATCCACCGCACACGCCGCCTACATATTTGGTAAGCCACATGTGGTTATCCGTTGCCACGCCTTCCCACGGTGCAAAATAGTATGAACCGTGTACACTGTCGCCATACACATTATCAAGGATATAACCACAGCGCCAGCAGCTGGCGGGGTACTGCCAATCCGGCACGTGTACGTTATTGAGGGCCCATTCAAATGCCTTAACAGTACCGGCGCGGTGCTCGGGTTTCCAACCGCAGGCCACACGGCGCTGGTGCATGGGCAACTTATCAAAAGAGGTATTCAATCTTCCCTGGCGCTGGTATTTTAAGAAATACTTGGCACGGTCAACGGCATCCACCGTCTTACAATTATTGCGGGCATATTCCAACGCCACAGCGGTGGTAATGTCGCGAGCCACGCCTTTCTTCAGAGCGCCTTTATCTGCCGCTGCAATGGCATCGATAATCTGCACCACACGAGCAAATCTCGGCATCTCGCCGGAGAAAGCAATCTGCTCCATCCATTCAACATCCGCAAGTATTGCTTTGAGCACCTTGGCGTGTTTTTCCAAATCAATGGGGTACTTGGCCTCTGCGGTCAGCTTTTTCAAATCACGCTCGGCACACTCCAAACGATATTCTGCGTTCTTTTTCTCCGCACCTTTCTTGTTCTTTACCTCAGTCTCCAAACGTGCAATTTGGTCCTTTTTATTCTGGACGTTTCGGGGCAAAGATGCATTATGATTGCGATACTCTTCCTGTCTGCCTGCATCTACACAAGCAAAGTGATACATGAACAAAAGCTGCAGGTTCTCTTTGTTTTTGATAAAGGCCTGTATCTGCGAGGATTCAATTCCCGTAAGTCGCTTGGAAATTTCCGCAGCCAGTTTTTGTCGAAGATTATCAGGGGATTGCCAATCTGACGCCCCCGGTGTTGCTACTGCAGAAGGTGCCTTCTGCTGGGCATCTGCCGTCAATACCCCGCCCATAAGAAAGGCTGCTACGGCGAGAGAGAATATACCGATTTTCATGATGAATATAATTTAGGTGTCATGACTCTACCATTTTCAAGAGTATCAGGCAAGAATAAACTTTAATCGCGCCTCTGATATAACAAAAAAATATTCTCTCCGAAAGGGAATTGCCCCGCCCCACCGCCAAATAATAACATTCGGTAGATTGGAGTAATGAGCGTGTACCTATTCTATCATACGTTATCGCAGCTTCAAAAAAGCATGAACCTGCTCAAATCATGCTATATAAAAAGCTTGCAGAGGTGCGCAATAAAGGGTAGACTATAATCGTAATAAGCCTCTACACGAAAATGATGAAACACTTATTCATTCCCGTTACTGCACTTGTTGCCATGCATGCCACTGCCTCCATAGAACCAAAATACGAGCACCTTTATGAAGGAAGGCGAATGGTGGTGTTGAATGTTGAAAATCAAGATTACGCGTTGACCGGCACAGCCCCGCAAGAGGAAGGAAAAAGCTTCCGTATTCTCAATGGGATTGAGGTACTGTGGGAGGGCAAAGGCGGGGAGAGCTTTCACTTGGTGCCGCACTGTCGCAAGGTATATTTAGTGAGCGTTGACAGCGACAACAAGGCATGGGATATTGAGTGGAAGCCCGAGCAGAACAACCGAGCCATGACAGGCCATGTGGTGCTGCAAGGCGACAGCGTTCCCTGTGGCCCGGCTATGGAAGACGCAGGCCCGGCCCTGCGCAAGCTCATCAGCAGCGCCGGTAACGTGGGGGCAAAAAAGGAAAGAACCACCATTGAGCTGACCAAGGGTGTTTACCATTTTTACCCCGAGACTGCTACCAAGCTGAGCTATTACATTTCTAACCACGACCAACAGGACATGCAGCCTGTGGGTATCCCGCTGGTGGGATTGAAGAACGTTACCGTCAAAGGCAATGGCTCCACATTTGTGTTCCACGGTGCCATGCAGCCGGTACTCATTATGGACAGTGATAATGTACAGCTCCATGACATTACCATTAAGCACGATGCTCCCTACTACAATGAAGGTAAAATCGTACAAATCAAAGATGGCACAACCACTCTGGAGTTCGGTTCTCAGTTCCGTTGGCAAGTGAAAGACGGCCACTATTATCTCACGGGAGACGGCACTGCCCGCAAGCCCGGTGCCGTGCTGGCTTTCGAAGCAGATGGGCGCATGGTTGCCACCGGAAAAGCCGGTGACATGGGCTGGAGCAACAAGTGTGAGCAAGTCAGCAAAACACGCGTGCGCTTTTTCAATGATGCCTCTAAATTGGGGCTCAAACAGGGGCAAATTTTGGTCTATCGCCACTATGGGCGCCCGCACCCGGCCATGGTATTGTACCGCGCCGACAACACGGTTCTCAACAACGTTATTTTCCGAGACAGCCAAGGCATGGCGCTCATTGCACAGCGCAGCCGCAATATCACCATCAACGGGGGTGGCTGCAAATGTGGCAAGAATCGCGTCTATACCGTATCGGCAGATGCCACACATTTCTCCAACTGTGCCGGCACCATCAATGTGACAAACGCCGTATACGAAGGCATGATGGATGATGCCATCAACGTACACTCCACCTGTTTGGGAATTGAACAGGTGGTAAGCCCCACTGAAATCATTGCCCGCTATATGCACCCGCAGGCAGTGGGATTTGAGGTATTTGAGGACGGAGAACACATTCAGTTCATCAAGGGCAAAACGCTTGAAAATCACCCCACCCTCGGCCGAGCCGCTAAAGTGAAAAAGCTGGATGAGAACCACCTGAGCATTACGCTGGAATCTCCCCTGCCCGATGGAATCGGGGTTGGCGACGCCATTGAAAACGCAGACTGGTATCCGGCAGTCAACTTTATCGGTTGCACCGTGCAACACAACCGCGCACGCGGCACGTTGTTTACCACCCCCAAGCCCGTGCTGGTAAAAGATTGCAAGTTTATCGGTTCCAGTGGTTCTGCAATTTTGTTAGCGGGCGATGCCCAAGGCTGGTACGAGAGTGGCCGCTGCTTGGATGTTAAGATTATCAACAATCTGTTTGACCACAACCTCATCCAGCGTTACCAATTCACAGAGGGCATCATCTCCATTTATCCGGAGGTTAAGCAACCTGCCGACCAGCAGGTGCGCTATCACCAAAATATCCTCATTGAAGGTAATACGTTCCTCACCCACCGTGTACCGCTGATTTACGCCATATCCGCAGATAACATTATCTTCCGCAACAACAAGGTCAAATTTGATAATAAGCATGCACCCATGCACAATGGGCAACCCTATGTGCTGAAGCATTGCAACAACACAGATTTACAACAGTTCTGATTCAGCCCCTCACCATATCATGAAATTCAACGAACGCACTGCACGCCCCAACAAGCACACCGCCCGCCCGGATGACCGCAACACCCGTGGCAAGGGGGCACCTCATTTTGAAAAAGCCCCCACTAAAACCGTGGTAAAAGCCTTGGATGAAGGCGCGCTGCAAGATATTCTTGAGGCTCAGCCGCAAGGGCTCTACCTGGTACTGGATTGTGTACAAGACCCTCACAATCTGGGTGCCATTTTGCGCACGGCTGATGGCGCGGGTGTAGCCGCCGTCATTACCCCCAAAGATAAATCGGTAGGTATCACTGAGACTGTTCTGCGCGTCTCGGTAGGTGCTGCAGAAAAAGTTCCCTTCGTGCAGGTGACAAATCTTGCCCGTACCATGAAGATGATGAAAGAGGCGGGGATTTGGTTTGTAGGAACTTCTGACCACGGAGACCGAGACTTGTACGCCATGGACCTCAAAGGCGGTATTGCCTTGGTTATGGGTGCGGAGGGTGATGGCATGCGCCGACTGACGGAAGAAAACTGCGACTTCCTCATCCGCATTCCCATGTTCGGCAGTGTTCCCTGCCTCAATGTAT
>JAFYUT010000031.1 GCA_017549485.1 Akkermansia sp. | reverse complement strand
CCCTGCTCGTTTGCAATGGTATAGCAGGGTTGACCATTGGTGTAATTGATAACTATTCCACCATCTCTCATTCGCAAGTACTCCAGCAGCGCATTCGGATTCGTTGTATAACGCCCCGTATTCTGACCGAAATCCGTGTACGTCGTAGGCGAGACCCCCGTGTGCATCACACCGGCATAGGAATTTGACGTCCCCACCGTCACCGTAGCTACGGCCATCATCAACGGAAGAATCTTGCGCAAAAATGCTGTAAGCTTCATAACAAAACAGAGAGAAAGAGAGAGAAAAAACGTTCGGCGCGCACACACCGCGCACACGAAGATTATACAGAATTATCTTCATTTTGCAAGAGCAAAAAGGGAAGTTCAACCCTGTTATTTTCAGAGAAATACATCCCACTTTTCCCAGCGCAATAGTATCATTTACCATAAAAAGCGGGGGCACGCACGAATTCGCTTGCCAAGGGATAAAAAATCAGCTAGATTACAGACATGTCAGCAAAACGCTTTATTCTGAACGAGACAAGCTATCACGGCCACGGCGCCGTGAAGGAGATTGTGACGGAGGTGAAATCCCGCGGTTTCGCGAAGGCTCTCATCGTCACTGACGCAGACTTGGTACGCTTCGGCGTGGTAGCCAAGGTGACGGATCTGCTGGATGCAGCAGGTTGCGCCTATGAGATTTACGACAAGGTGAAGGCCAACCCGAGCGTGGCCGTAGTAGAGGGTGGTGTAGAGGCATTCAAGGCCGCCGGTGCGGACTACATGATTGCTATCGGCGGTGGCTCCCCGCAGGACACGGCGAAGGCCATCGGCATCATCATCAACAACCCGGAGTTCTCCGACGTGGTATCTCTGGAGGGTCTTGCCCCCACCAAGAACAAGTGCGTACCGGTGATTGCCGTGGCTACGACCGCCGGCACCGCTGCCGAGACCACCATCAACTACGTGATTACGGATGAGGCCAAGCGCCGCAAGTTTGTGTGCGTTGACCCGCACGATATCCCCGTAGTTGCCGTTGTAGACCCGGACATGATGTCCTCTATGCCCCGTGGTCTTACCGCCGCCACCGGTATGGATGCTCTTACCCACGCTATCGAGGGCTACACCACCCTTGCCGCATGGGAGCTTGCCGACACCCTCAACATCAAAGCTGTAGAGCTTATCGCCAAGAGCCTGCGCGCCGCTGTGGAGAATGACCCCGATGGTCGCGAGGGCATGGCCTTGGGCCAGTACATGACCGGCATGGCTTTCTCTAACGTAGGCTTGGGCGTGGTACACGGTATGGCTCACCCGCTGAGTGCCTTCTACAACACCCCGCACGGTGTGGCTAACGCTGTATTGCTCCCCTATGTGATGGAGTACAATGCCGAGTACACCGGCGAAAAATACCGCGAAATTGCACGCGCCATGGGTGTTCAGGGCGTAGATGCCATGAGCCAGGAGGAGTACCGCAAGGCTGCCGTAGATGCCGTTAAGCAGCTCTCCATCGATGTCAACATCCCGCAAACACTCGCTGAAATCGGCGTGAAGGAGGAAGACTTGGAGGCCCTGACCGACGCTGCCATGGCCGATGTATGCACCGGTGGTAACCCCCGCCCCTGCACTTGGGAGGAGGTTCTGGCTGTGTACAAGACCGCCTTCGGCAAGTAATACCTCTATACAGACGTTTTCGTACATCACGGGCAAGGTTGAACAAACCTTGCCCGTTTTTTGGAGAGTATCCCAACCTTGCGGCCGAATTATCCGGCATGAGCAGCACGATAAATTCACTTCGGTCCTCGTTTTTAACTCGACCGGTATCAAATAATATGTTACTCTGATAAAGCAATGGGAGTATTCCCATTCTATAATCTCAATCGTATATTATCATGAACAAGTTTACCTATCTCGCACTCGCAGCTGTTCCGGCTTTCGTTCTCACCTCATGCACCAAGAGCGCAGAAGATTGCGCAACCGAAATGTGTGAGTTCATGGAAGAAATGGCCACCATTCTCGAAGAAACAACTCCTGAGAATGCCGATGACAAGGCTGAAGAATTGAAGGTTGTTGTTGCCGAACTCAAGCAGCTTAGGGATGAAGTCGAGAAGAGAGCGGAAGAAGATTCCGAATTCAAAGAATATAAACCCTCCGCGGAAATTGAGGAGCGCATGAAAAAAGCCATGGGTCGCCTCGTCAAGGCCGTATTAAAACTCGGGGAGCCCTCTCAGTACGGCGAAGCTTTCTCCAAAGCATTTAAGGACATGGACATCTGATTTTCACTGTAAAATGAAATAACGATGGGATGAACCTCCATTCATGGGTTCATCCCGTTGTTTTGCATTGGACGAGCACAAAAATATACTTGATTTATAGGAGTATATATGGTAGTTATTCGTATCATAACAACCGAGAACACTTAACATGTTGCACCGATTATTCTATACAATGGCAGCAAGCGTTCTGCTGGCAACCGTGCCGGCTCAAGCTGCTGAATGGATGGTAGATTTGGATCAAGCCAAAGCCAAGGCCCGTAAAGAGGGCAAAATGGTGCTGGTGGATTTTACCGGGTCTGACTGGTGTGGGTGGTGTATAAGACTGCGCCAAACCATTTTAGATACACCGAAGTTTCAGCAGTATGCGGCAGACAAGTTTGTTTTGATGGAGGTAGACGTACCCAGAAACGTTGCCAAAATAGGAACCAAGCTCCACGCTCGCAATCGAGAAATCACAAGACAATACGATGTCACAACATTCCCGTCTATGTTGGTACTGAGCCCAGATGGCGAAGTTTTAGGTGGATTTGCCGGTGGAAGAGACACCATGGAAGCAGTCATCGCCCCGTTGAATCAGGCTCTGGATAATTACAAAAAAACAACCACAGCCCGAGCCTTGAAAGGAGAAGCCCGAGCAATGGCGCTGATGGAGGTCTACACCGCCCAGCCTGATACACTGAAACGTAATTTCCGCGGGATGCGTGACGAAATAGCACGATTAGACCCGAAGAATGTCACCGGCATCCATACACTCATTGCAGAATCCGAGCAAATGGCTGAATTGGACAAAATATTGCAATCTCAAGATGGTAATTACCAAGAGGCGATAAAGAAATTTGACAAGGCCTACGCCCAAGCAACGGATGAAAACAAAGCTAAGATTCACCGCAAGAGGCTCGATTATTTAGAACGACTGCAAAACCAACTGGTCATGCGAGTAGAAACAACGAAGGATGTTTTGGAGCTTAAAAATCTTATGCTCATTATAGCAGACTACGCCAATCCGGCAGACGCTGCTGCCATGAAACAAGAAATTGAATCCATGTTCGAAAACCCCGAAGAAGTTTTGGAATCATTGAAAATGAAACAAAAAGCGCAATAAACACACCCCTTATCTGTTCAAGTCATGTAATCATGACACCCTATATACTTGCAGTCATAAAAAAAATAGCACAAAATAAACTCATGTTCAAAAACATATTGTACGCAACCGGGCTGGCTGCCGCAGTGGCACCGGCATTCGCCGCTCTTGAGTGGACCACGGATTTGGATGAAGCCAGAACCCGTGCCGCAGCAGAGAGTAAGTCTGTGTTGGTAGACTTCACCGGGTCTGACTGGTGTGGCTACTGCATACAGCTCAAGAAGACCGTATTTGACACGCCCGAGTTCGAAGCTCTTGCCAAAGACGACTTCCTCTTTGTCGAGATTGATGTTCCCCGCGATGTCAATCGTATCGGACAAGAGCTCTACAGCAAAAATGAGAAGCTGTGCAAGCAGTACAAAATTGCAGGTTTCCCCACCATCATGGTGATGTCCCCCGAGGGCTACATCATCGGCGGTTTCGTTGGTGGCTCCAACATGGCCCGCACCAAAGATGCGCTCAGTGCTGCTAAGGCCAACGCAGAGAAAGTAGCTAAGGCCAAGACCTTGCAAGGCAGTGAGAAAGCCAAATTGCTGGCAGAGGTTCATGCCTCTCTCGCCCGCGATCTCAAACCGGCCAACTCCGTCATGGTAAATGATATTGCCGAGGCTGACACAGACAACGTCACCGGCATGAAAGATATGGCCAAGGCCGCTGCTCAAATGGAAGAGCTAGAGGCCAAGCTGAACGCCACCCGCGGCAACGCTGAAAAAGCCCTACCCATCATCAACGAAGCTATCAAGAATGCCTATCCGGTTAATCTTGAAGATATGTTGATGACTAAAGGTCAAATCATCATGGCCTTGGTCAACAGCAAACTGAACTCCGCCAACAGCATTGAAGATGTTGAGGCCACTCATCAGTTGATGCTTGAATTGGTAGACTGCGCCCCCGCCGATCGCAAAGAAATCTTCCGCCAGAAGATTGAAAAAGACTTTGCTGATCCTGCTACCATACTTGAGAAAATCCGCAAGCAGCGTGGCGATAAATAAGAGTTTATACGCATAAGCAAATCCCGCAACGTGATTCGCGTTGCGGGATTTTTATTATAACGGTATACCACACAAATCAGTGGCGCTGTTGTTTAAATTGCTCAAGCACAGCCTCGGGGTCGGCAAACTGTTCCTCAATTTCTTTCAGCGCTGCCGCACGTTCCTCTTCATCTGGCACGGTTAATTGAATCAACTGAATGGCCAGCTCCCGGATTTGCTGCACATCTTCTACGGTTTCAGCAGTATCGGCCATGCGTTGCCCCAGCTCCTGTAAGATGGACACTTTCCAGCTCGTCAGATGAGTTTGCATCACCGGGGCGGCTGTTGCCAAGGCTTCATCCAAGATGCGCAGAGCAGCCTCGGGGTCATTTTCATGAGCTTCTACACGCTCCATCACGGCTTGCAATTGCTCCATTTCGGTCTCGGAAAGCGTATTAGCGGATTCCTCCTCACGCTGAGTCTTTAACGCATCTAGCACCTTTTGAGGGTCTGCCAATTCGGTCTCTATTTCAGATTTCATCTCAGCTTGGCGCTCTTGAGGCATCAATGGCACAACCTCCTCCAACAACCGCTTACGGGCAGCCAGCACATCCTCTACGGTTTCAGACGCATATAATTCATTCACAATCAGTAATTCAACAATAGCGGCCTTCGAGCGTTTCAGCAAATCCTGATTGACCGGCATTGCCGTTGCAATTTCTTCATCCAGCTTGGTTAAAATAGTTTCATAGTCATCCTCCGGAATGTCTGCAAACTTTGCCTTGATGGCAGCCAGCTCCAGCTCGGCTTTTAATTGCTCGTTATCAGGTTGCAACTTAAAAATCTCAGCTCCCAATGTAACGGCAGCTTCCGGAAAATCCTGCTTGAGCCCCCCATACACCTCAAGCATGCGTGCTGATTTTTCAGCAGGAGGCAAAGTGGCGGCCTCTTGCAATGTGCGGGCATTAAGCAAGGCCACATTCACCGACTCCCGGGCGGAATCTTTATCGGCATAACCGGTCAATCCCCCCACAATCTGCCCATCGGGAGTCAGCACCATGACAGTCGGGTACCCCTCTACACCGTACTGAGCACTCAACTGTTGATTCTTTTGCAACTGCTCTTGCCCACCCACCAAAGAGGCATCGTCCGGCACATCAATGACCACCAGTATAAAGTTTTCTGCCAAATAAGATTCAAAATCCGGTTGTGTCAACACGTCTTTCTTCAATTGGATACACCAGCTGCACCAGTCCGAGCCGGTAAAACTCACCAGCACGGCTTTATTCTCTGCCGCAGCCTTGGCCTTGGCGGCATCCAAATCCGTCATCCAATCTACGGCTGCATATACCGGCGCGACCACAGCCGGAGCCAACATTAAAGTTAAAGCATTTTTGAGCATAATCCCATTATGCACCGTTTATCTCAATGAAACAAGCAAAAAATCAGGGTTCTGCCTATAAAACGCATTTTCTTAACGGTGATACGCATTTGATGTTTGCAATGCTGCATAATATGTGGTAGAGTACACAAAACGTCAGACATATTCAATATTATGAAGCGTCCCCTCTCATTCTTGGCTATTCTCGCCCTGGGCTCTGCCATGTTGCAGGCTGCCCCTCAGTTGTACGATATCACACTCTCTAACGCTGAGAAATTCACGCAGTGCAAAATCGCATTTGAAACCGATAGCACCATCAAGTTTACCGGCACCAATAAAAAGGGTGAGGTTGTCACCAAAGAGGTCAAAACATCTTCCGTTCTCTTCAAAAAAGAAGTAAAAGCCAAGGTGCAGAAGACAACGGCTCCCGAAGCCCCGGCAGATGAACCGACTACCACTGAGGCCACGCCTGAGGAAACACCGGCAACCACAGAAGAAAAGCCTGCAGAGGAAACACCCGCCGAGACTCCCGCTGCCGAGGATACCCCTGCTGAAGAGGCTCCCGAAACAGCCGAAGAAACAACAGAGGAAGCCCCTGCTCCCTCCCTCAACGGACCGTCCGCCCGCGAGAAGTCTGTTGATGCCATTAATACCAGACTTGCCGCTATTGACAAGAAAAAGAGCACCATTGAGTCCCCTTCTCGTAACCTTAATTCTCGCTACAGCAGCTCTCTGAAAACAATTGAGAAAAACGTTCAAAAACTTGAGAAAGATTGCGCTGAGATTGACGCTGCCCAGGCTGAATACGATGCGCTGAATGCCAAACCGTACCAATACGAGATTCTCAGCGAGAGAGACCGCGCCAAATATGCAATAGACGGCAAAGCTGCCTACGATGCCATGGTGATGGACATGAATCAGAAAAAGAACTCTCGCAAAATCGGAGGTCTGGACAAGTTTGAAGAGCTGCGCGAGTCATTCCAAGGCATTTCTGAGTATCCCGAGGCCTATTCTTGGTACCTCAAGACTCTCAAAGAACTTGACAAGAAGTGGGAGAAATCTATCACCAACATCGAGAAAAAGCGTAAAAAGCTCAATGAGAGCAAGCGAGCCGAAACTGAGGCTAAGGAGCAAGCTGAATATGAAAAGCTGGAAGAGCAGCTGGAAGAAGACGGCGAGCACATTGCCCAGGTATGGTATACCCCCCGCCCCAACAACTTGCTGATGCTCAAGAATTGCAAACGCAAGGTTGAGGAGGTGCTGCGCCGCAGCAAAAACAACAAGCCCTTGGAGCACACCGGCAAGGTGATGAACCTCATCAATAATTTCTGGGCCAGCACGGATAAAGCCAAAGACTTGATGCTCGCAGGCAACCTTGATGAGGCCAAGGAAGAAATGGATAACAATGAGGACTTCAAGATTATCAGCAAACTGCACAAGACGTTGCTGCCCGATGAGTACAAGAAGCCCATCCAACAGCAGCGCTCAGACTTGTACGATGAAATTAAGGATCGCGTCAACAAGCGCCGCAACCTGCAACGCGCTCTGGACTCCAAGCGAGCCGCACTTAACCGACTTACCGAATCTACAGATCGCCAAGTTGATAAACTTGAGGAAATTGTAGATATGGAGCTTGATAAACTCAAAGCAGACGCAGCCGAGGTAACGGAAGAAACTGCAGAAGAAGAGCAGAGCGAAGAATAATCACACTAAACGCCTAAACAGACCTCCGGTAGCGAGCATCCCCGCGCCGGAGGTTGCCTATACCCGCCTTTACCATGAAAACCACGCATCTGATTCCGGCCTTTCTCTGCACCTGCATGTGTGCACAAGCGGCAATACCGGCAGATATTGACAACGCCTTTAAATCATACATACAACTGGCAAAAGAAATTGAGCCCGTTCTTGCGGCCGCAGTAGATCAAAAATCTGCAGATAATGCAACGCAAGCTCTTTACGATTTGCTGCCCAAGACCTATGAGGCCCGCACCGCTCTTCTCAAAATTGAGACCCTGCCGGCCGATGTACAAGCCGAGCTGATACAAAAATACGGTAAAACCATGCAGGTTGAGTGGGGTAAGGTATATGAACAGATATTCCGCCTCGAAAAAGCAAATTGCTATCATTCTCTTTCCTTCTTCAAACAATTCCGCGCTTTATGCATGATGCTTCAGCAATGAAAACGCCTTTTTTCAGTCTTCTGCTGTGTGCCCTTTGTGTCTCACCCCTGCAAGCGCAGGAGACAGAGACCGATTCAGACATCCCACCCCTGAGAGATTTGCCCGACTTTGATGCAGAGTGGATACCGGAGGACACCACCGGAACGGAAGAAGAGTCCGCCCTGCCCGAGCCGAATCAAGAAACCATCAACGTGATTCTCAAGGGTATTTCCCTGCAAAAAGAAATGCTCGGTGCGCTGCGCAGCATCACGGACCGAAAAACGGCAGATGCCGCCTCTCGCGAAATACGCCGCATTGCAGCAGACCTCAAGGTATGGGGCGCGACCCTCGATGCCCGCCCTATTGAAGATGAAATCATCATGGGGGATTATGAGGTCAATTTCCTGCCTGAGATTCGGCAAATTTCGGCCGATATACGCCGAGAGGGCGAGCGATTGGGAACATACAGCTATTTCGGCTCCAAGCTCCTCTACGAATCACTCACCGAGCTGATACGCCAAGCTCAGTAATGCACCCATGGAGGAAGACCCTCGGTTTCTTTCAGAACAGCTCATCACCTACATCGGCAACAAGCGCGCTCTGTTGCCGTTGATTGGGCGGGGTGTTCATGCCGTATTGCAACGCTCCGGTAAAAAGAAATTGCGAATATGGGATGCTTTTGCCGGTTCGGGTGTCGTTTCACGTTATTTCAAGCAATACAGCAGCGTACTGTACAGCAATGATTTAGAAACCTACAGCCGTATTCTGAACACATGTTACCTCAGTAATCACAGCGAGCTTGATACCAACGAAATGGCGGACACCCACCACCGCCTACTAGCGGCTATAGAGCAACACCCCCTGCCCGGTATTCTGGCAGATTCATACGCCCCGGCAGATGATGAACACATACGCCCTGGGGAGCGAGTCTTTTACACCCGCCGTAATGCCGTGTATCTGGACACAGCCCGCCAACATATAGAGCAGCTGCCGCAGCACCTACAGCCTTACTTCTTGGCCCCTTTGCTTACGCAAGCCTCCGTGCATACCAACACCTCTGGCGTATTCAAGGGATTCCACAAAAACAATGAGGGCATCGGCCAATTCGGGGGACGTGGCAAAAATGCCCTGCAACGTATCATGGCGCCCATCTCGATTCCCCTGCCCATTTTTTCTCGGTTCGAGTGTGAACACCGCGTGTTGCAACAAGACGCCACGGCTGCCGCACAAACGCTACCCGAACTTGACCTGGCTTATTTGGACCCGCCTTACAACCAACATCCCTACGGCTCCAACTATTTCATGCTGAATCTACTGGCTGAATATCGGCGTCCGGAACATACATCCAAAGTCTCCGGCATCCCAACAAATTGGAACCGTTCACCATACAACGCCAAGGCCAAAGCAGCAGCCTCTCTCAATGAGCTACTGCAAGCGATTAAAGCCCGCTTTGTGCTTATCTCATATAACTCGGAGGGCTTTATCTCTCCACAACAAATGCTAGAGTTACTCTCCCCCCACGGCAAAGTTACCACCATGCAGCAAGATTACGCCACCTTCCGCGGTTGTCGCAATCTCCGCAATCGTTCCACTCACGTCAACGAATTCCTTTTTTTACTGGAACGCTGAAGTTTTCATAAAAAAAGCCCGCAGAAAGCGGGCTTGAACATTGACGGGATTGGAGCGAGTCTCTCTTACAGCTTCTTCCAAGGAAGAGCGGCAAGCAAATCATCGAAACCGAGACCGGTACCGGTCGGCACCTTGAAGTCGGGCGTAACATCAGTACCCAACTGCTCAGAGAAAGCATTGGGGCGATAAACGTGATGTGTCACCAAACCACACAGGGGCACCTCAGACTCGGGCTTATCCGTATAGAACTTAGCGGCATTATATGCAGCCCAACACTGGCCGAGGGGATGGTCAAGATACGTGGTAAACACGGGCAACCCACTGTTGCTGTGGTGGCGAGCCGGCTTAACAAGGCGCATCATGGGCTTAGAGGTGCGGGCGGGGATATTGCTGCTGGCCTCCTGCACGGGCATGTCATAGCCCAAAGGCATACCGGCATCTTGCAGGGTCTGCCATGCGTTAACATCGTAATAGCAGGGATCCTCCACAAAGTCAATGCGGGACTTCATGGCATCGGACAGCATATCCCAGAACTTGAGAGCTTCCTCTAACGTAAGGGTGCAATTAAAGTCTACACGCCATTTCCAATCGGGAACCATTGAGGCCAAATTAGTAAGGCGCTCTACCGTTGTGGCAAGCTTGGGTATCACCTTGATTTTACCTACGCGGAAGCCACGCTGGTGCAGATTATATACCTGAGACGGCGTAGCACTGACGGTAAGCGTAGCATGACTGCGGGGAACACGCAGCCCATCAAAGAGATTAACACCCTTGGCACGGGCCTCGCCATCCAATTCAATACACTTAAGAGCACGGGCTCCCAACTTAAGAGGAGAGCCTTCTCGCAGAGCATCAAGCTCGTACTCCAAAGGGGCGTCGCCCAGCTCAGTCCATGACTGCAAGCAGGCATAGCCGCCGTTGTCACCGCGCAGCAATACGCCCTCGCGAGGTTGCGCTGCAGCTCGTGCGCTCAATGCGCCCACAGGATAAAGTGTATACGGTGTGTAGTGCATGTGCAGAGTGTACCCCTAATCTGTTCATTTGTCACGCTCATTCTGCGTTATACTCAGTATTTGACGTAATATAAGCCGGATAAAGTCCCCAAATGGTGTTTACACTTGACAGAGGACGCAGATAAGAGTAAAAACAAGCGCATGTTCTGGGAGATGAAAGAGCAGCTGCTCACTGGCGGCGTTTTATCACTGATGGCCGGCTTATGCACGGGATTGGGTGCAGCACTGGCTCTGTTTCTGAAAAAGACGGACACCCGAGCCTTAACATACGCTTTGGGATCCAGCGCGGGCGTGATGGTCTATATATCTTTCATGGAACTGATGCCCGCGGCCTCAGAAATGCTTAGAGACGTAAGTGGCAGCAAGTGGATAGTGTTGGGAGCGTTTTTCGGAGGTATGGCAGTAGCCAGTCTGATTGACCATTTGGTTCCCGAAGACGAAAACCCACATGAGGTACTCAGCTTGAATGAACTGCGAGACATCAACCAATGTACGACAGATGAATGCCGCACAAGAGTCAAGCAACGGGTACGTCGCTCTGCTATGTTATTTGCCATAGCCATAGGGGTGCACAACTTCCCTGAAGGTATGGCAACGGTAGCGGCTGCATTTGATAACACCGGGATTGCCGCCTCAGTGGCGTTGGCGGTGGCTATTCACAATATACCCGAGGGCATTACGGTGGCAGTGCCCCTGCTCTATGGCACGGGTAGCAGGCGCAAGGCCTTTCTCATCGGCACGCTTACGGGGTTGGCTGAGCCATTGGGAGCGTTGGTGTGTATGTTGATACTCTTACCCTTCTTAAGTTCTACCCTACTGGCAGTATTGTTTGCAATCGTAGCGGGTATTATGGTGTTTATCTCCTTTGACGAACTGTTACCCATGGCCGAGCGCTGGGGCCACCACCACTTAAGTATCTACGGGGTAGTAACGGGTATGTTCATTATGGGGCTTGTGCTGTGAGCTTTACAACAAGCAAAGCCACATCACAATCCCAAACATCAGTGTCACCATACACCACGCGGCAGCCGCATCCGCACATTTACGCGCCCCCTCAACATCACCGCTGTTGTACCGGGAATCTACTTTGAACGCGTAAAATACCGCAACCAGAGCCGTGGGCGGAAAACAGCACAAGGTCAATAATATCGAAATGGCCAAGTGAGATGCCGGGCGAACGCCTTTGAACGGAACGTGCAAAGCACCGATTCCCGGCAACTTACTTACCGGTTCCCATGCACGCATACCATCCACAGCATAAAGATGGTCTGCATGAAGCATACCGCACTTAGCCATGGATTGCAAGGCCTGCAATGAAAAGGGGCCTACGGGTTCATGGTATCCTTTTTTGGCTATATAGTATGTTTCGGTTGATTCCATCGACATTCAGTCATTCTGTTGGAGATTGCGCAGCAAGAAATAAAGTCCGGTATAAATGCGAGGGTCTATGGATTTGCCGGCAGCCACTTGCTCTGCCAACCAAGAATCTATTGAATCTAAAGGAGCCTCATGCACAATGATATTCTCATTATCCACCCCTCCGCCGTCGGCAACTTTGCGCAAGCCGCCGGCCAAATAAAAAGAAAGCGTTTCAGAGGTAAGCCCGGGCGAGGATGGCCCGGTGAAAAGGTAACGCATCTCAGAGGCCTCATATCCGGTTTCCTCCAACAACTCACGCTGAGCGGCGGCGGCATCAGACTCCGGGCCTTCATCTCCACTCAACCCGGCGGGGAAACACAAGCTCTGCATGCCTATGGGGGGGCGAAACTCTTCCACCAACAACACCTTACCCTCCGGGGTACAGGCAAACACCATCACTGCGGATGTTTGGTTTACGCGCTCGCAGTATTCCCAACTACCCTCACGCACCATGTTGAGAAACTTGCCTTGATATAGGGTCTCCATTGTCTTACCGAATAAAAGCAACGGCAGTGCAAATGCCAACAGGCCCGCACTGCCGCCACAGATTTAAACTGTTGATAATTACTCGCGAACCAACGTACGGAAGCGAGCCAAAATGCGGTTGGTAATGGGACCGGCTTGCCCGGTACCGATGGTGCGACCATCCAAAGATGTAGCAGCTATCACCTCCGCAGCCGTGCCGGTCAAGAAACATTCGTCGGCGCTCAACACGTCAAAGCGGTTCATAACTTTCTCAACACAGGGGATGCCGAGCTCAGTGCATATATCAAAAACAGCATGGCGCGTAATACCACCAAGCGCACCCTCTGTAAGCGGGGGAGTCATCACTACACCGTTACGCACGATAAAGATGTTATCACCCGTGCACTCAGCAACATTGCCGTGCTGATTCAGCATGAGCGCCTCACCGGCACCTTGCTGTACGGCCTCAATTTTGGCAGAAATACCGTTGAGGTAGTTCAGGCTCTTCACCTGCGGGCAAAGGATATCGGGGTTGGGGCGACGGAAAGATGAGGTAATCATACTCAGGCCCTTTTCATACATTTCGGCAGGATACAAGGCGATGTTCTGCACAATGATGAACATGCTGGCCTTGGGGCAATTACGAGGGTTCAAGCCCAAATCACCGGTACCGCGGGTAACAACCAAGCGAATGTAACCATCCTCCATACCATTGGCAGCCACGGTTTCCTCCGTAGCAGCACATACCTCTTCAAAGGTCCAGGGAGAATCAATCATCAAATAACGCATGGAGTCAAACAAACGCACGATGTGCTCCTGCAAACGGAACACCTTGCCGGAATAAAAGCGAATGCCCTCAAATACGCCATCACCATACAATACACCGTGATCAAAAACGGAAACCTGAGCCTCCGCGGAATCAACCAACTTGCCATCAAACCAGATTTTCATGATAACGAATAATGTAAAATTTGAACGAGGTTATTATACCCCCATTTTTTTGCATGTGAAGCAGAAAAAACGCGAGCTCATCATTTTTTACGCCATTCTGACATACAAAGCACTTGCAGACGCCGGGTGAACATGCTAGGATGCGCCCATGACTACACGCACAACCCTCGCCCTGCTGCTGTGGCTTACCGCTGCGGCCACCAGCCCGGCAACAGAGCTTGCCACACCTGCCACCGTTGCAGAGCAGTCTGCATTGTCTGCCTACACAACGCCGCTGGAAACCATGTTCGGCATTGTTGAGCAAATTAACACCCAATTGGCATCTGCCCAAGATGAAGAATCTGCAGAGGCAGCCGGAGAAGCCATTCAAGAGCTTTTGCAACCCCTCAATGCACAAGCCCAAGCATTCAGCCAATTAGCTGCACCTACCCCCGAGGTACAGGAGGCACTCAACGCTTGGTTTGCAGCAAGAGAGCATACCATGGAGACTATGGTGCAAGAAGTAGAGCGTTTGAAAAATGAAGACCCTGCCTTCTTCGGCTCTCAAACCCTGATTGCCGCCATCGTTATGGTGGGTGGCATACTCAGCGGCGAATAATAATATACAACGTCCCCTTTCTCAACACAAAAACAGCCACGGTCAGATTATTCGGCCGTGGCTGTTTTGAATCTTGCTGTTGAAAGATTACTCGGCAGAGGGAGACTCCCACAAACGAAGCTCTAATGCATTTTTAGCAGCCGCTACCTGTGCACGGTGCTTGCTTTGGCCCTCCGCAGAACCGATTTCTTTATCATGCCAGAACACGCGGGCAAAGAACGGCCCGGCAGGCTGATTTTCATCCACCGGTATTACTTTATACTCCGGTCCTGTACCATCCACAGCCTGCAACACCTCTAACAATGAGCCCTTGTAGTTAACATCTTTAAGCTCAGCAGCATGCTCCAAACTATGCTGCATCAAGTGCAATATCACCTTGCGAGCCGCATTGTAGTTAGAATCCATCATCACGGCACCGATGACGCTCTCAAAGGTATTGGCCAAAGTAGAAACAGAGTTCTTGCCACCTACCTTTACCAGTTGCGGGCTCATCTCCAAATAATTACACCACTCCAGATTGCGGCATAAATCCGACAGATGTTTACGGCTGACAATACCGGAGCGCAACTTAGTGAGCTCGCCTTCATCCGCCTTCGGGAATAGGGTAAAAAGCTCTCGGCTCACTACCAGCTCCAAAACGGCATCCCCTAGATACTCCAGCCGCTCATAGTTAAGATTCGTGCTCTTCTTTTGGTCGGCGCTGGGGTGAGTAAGGGCTTGTTTCAGCCAAGTGATATCGGTAAACTTGTACCCGAGACTTTCCTCTACTTCCGCGTACTGCATGCGCCTATGGTAACACACTTTTACAACTTTGACCAGTACAGAGGGCATCATGACATGCTTTTCCGCTTTATGGCGCGAAATTACGTTCACTCTCACGCGCTTTTCATGTAGAATAATCTAGTAAAACCTAATCACGGATTCAACACAATGTCTGACAAGAATCACAACCCGAATGGGCGACCGCCCGTACCTCCCCCTGCCCCAGGCAAGACCAACTGGGGGCTTTGGATATTGATTGCCGTTATCACGGGCATTCTTGCTCTTGCCTTTATGTCTGATGACGGCTTCGGGGGCTCTACCAAGAAGCTGACACTGGAGGAGTTTGAAACAGACTGCAAAGACGGCAAAATTATTCTCCACGACCAGAAGACTTTCCCAGTTGTCATTACCTCCAGCGCAAACAACGCCAAGGCCACACTTACAGCATATCGCCTTAAGCAGCAGCCTCCTGTAGAAGTAGGCACTTTTGTATTGCCCTATACAGACAGCGAGGAGATGAAAAACCTGCTTAATGATGCAGGTATCACCAAAACTGAAGCGCTGACGGAATTGCACCGTACACCCACCTCTCTGGAGGCTGTTACGGAAAAGCCCATGGTTGCCCAAGTGCAAGAGTCTACAGCAGCCCCCACAGCACAGCTGCCTCAACAAGCCTCCGCAACCAATACCACAGATACTCCGACGGCAACGGATAGCGCCACGAATGAAAGTGAGAAGGCAGACGTACGTCACCGCCGCGTTCCCGTTGTGGTACAACAGCGTTATTCTCTGAAAAAAGCCCCTGATCTCATCAATACCAAAGACTTTGCACGCCTGTGCAAAGAGGGGCGTATTTTGTATGCCGGCGATGGTAAGAAGTTCGAGATTAACGGCAAGCCTTTGCAGGTGATTAACCCGTTCATCATGACAGAGCCGCTGGATTCCGGTCGCTTTGTCATCGGCCAATACCGCAAGAACCAAATTCCGGCCAAGATTGACCCGAAGGATACCGAGCCCGTTGCCGTAAACTTCAGCCCGTCATTCCAAGGTGGTAAAATAAAGGAATTGCTGAACAATAAATTTACCCACAAGATTGAAAGCAACACGTGGGAGGTGATTCTCATCAACTGCCTGCCGGCGGTTATCATCATCTTTATCCTGCTCTTCCTCTTCCGTGCGCAAGGCGGTGGCCCCGGCGGTGCTATGAAGTTTGCCCGCAGCCGCGCCCGCTTGCTTGACCCCGCCAGCAACAATATTACCTTTAAAGATGTTGCCGGTATCTCTGAGGCTAAAGAAGAGCTTTGGGAGATTGTGGAGTTCTTGCGCAATCCCAAGAAATTCCGCAATCTGGGTGGTACCATTCCCAAGGGTGTGCTGATGGTAGGGCCTCCCGGTACGGGTAAGACCCTGCTTGCCAAGGCTATTGCCGGTGAGGCGGATGTGCCGTTCTACACTATCTCAGGCTCTGACTTTGTGGAGATGTTCGTGGGTGTGGGCGCCAGCCGCGTGCGCGATATGTTTGCCGAAGCCAAGAAGAACTCACCCTGCCTCATTTTCATTGATGAAATTGACGCCGTAGGGCGCCACCGTGGACACGGCGTAGGCGGTGGGCATGATGAGCGTGAGCAAACCCTCAATGCCATGTTGGTTGAGATGGACGGCTTCACGCCCAATGAAAATGTCATCGTCATTGCCGCCACCAACCGAGTGGATGTGCTGGACCCCGCCTTGTTGCGCCCCGGCCGCTTTGACCGACAAGTGATGGTACACCTGCCCGATGCCGCCGGGCGTGAGCAGATTCTGCGTGTACATGTGCGTAAGATTAAGCTTGATCCGTCCGTTGACCTCAACCCCATAGCACGCGCTACCACGGGGTTCTCCGGCGCAGAACTGGCCAACTTGGTGAACGAGGCTGCCCTTATCGCGGCCCGCAAGAACCAAAAGACAGTCTTGCAGGCCGATCTTGAAGAAGCCCGAGAGAAAGTACGCTGGGGACGCGAGCGTCGCTCTCTTGAAATTACCGACAAAGAAAAATACAACACAGCTGTGCATGAGGCCGGCCACGCCATCTGTCTGCTCAAAACAGCACTGGCCAAAACCCTGCCTCTTCACAAGGTGACTATCATCCCCCGCGGCCCGGCACTGGGTGTTACCATGATGCTGCCCGATGAAGACAAACACAGTGAGTACAAGAGTGAGCTGCTTGACTACATCGTTATGGCCATGGGTGGTCGCTGTGCAGAGCAAGTAGTGTTCGGCGATGTCTCCGGCGGTGCCCGTGGGGATATTCAGCAGGCTACCGCCATTGCCCGCAAGATGGTGTGCGTATACGGCATGAGCGATAAGCTTGGCCCCATTGAGTATGGCTCTAACCACAACGAGGTTTTCTTGGCCCGCGATATCTCACAAACCACTCGCAATTATTCCGAGCGTACGGCTCAGATTATTGATGAGGAAATTCAGCGTATTGTGACCGAGAACTATAATCGCGCCATCAACATCTTGACCGAAAACAAGGACAAGCTCTTGCTCGTAGCTGACAAGCTCATTGAGTACGAGACTCTCAGTGGTGAGCACATTGCCGAGCTGGTTGAGACCGGCACCATGCTCAACCCGCCCACCCGTGAGCTTCCGCCCCCCATGCCGGAAGATTTGGATGCCCCTACCGACCTGCAAACGCCGGATGATAATCCTCCGGCCCCTGGAGCGGTAGAAGAAGAAGAAAAAGAAGAACCCCGTTTCTGATAATATCTTACCTCTATACAACTTATGAACAGCAAGGAATTAGCATTTGCCTGCGCCGCAGCCGCAGATGAAACCAAAGCCGCTGATATTGCCGTGTATGACCTGCGTGGCACCTCCTCCATCACCGACTTCGCTATTGTCTGCACCGCTACTTCTACACCCCACTTGCGCGCCGTGCTCGGCGGTATTGACAAAGAGGTGTGGGAGAAGTACCAAATAAGCCCCGTATACGCAGAGCGTACCCCCAACGCCCTGTGGTCTGTGCTGGACTACATCGATGTCATGGTACACATCATGGCCGGTGAAGTGCGTGACTTCTATGGTCTGGAGAAATTCTGGAAAGAAGAAAACCGCATCGACTGGCAACCCTCGGCAGAGTAATTATCTGCCATCATTCCATTTTCAGCCTCACGAAACTTGATTTCGTGAGGCTTTTTGCATGAAAAATGGTGTTTATTTGAAAGAATCCCCTCAAAACTCGAGTACATATATAGTAGGAACCATGAACATAAAATACCTGTTACCTCTCTTGTATCTTTTACCGATAGCATGCAAGTCGGTAAAAACACCTGACACCGTCACACAAGAGCCGGCTCCAGCAACTCACCTCTACTATGATACGCCCTGTGTCAAAGCTGAGTTTGATGCAGAAAAAGCCACGCTCAGCTATGGCCCGGAGGAGTGGGGGCATCAATCGCCGGCCGGTTTTTATTCCGGAGAATCCGGCAACGCATCTCAGGATTTGATAGTTATCCCCGTTCATGCTAAAGACAATAAGGGTAAGCCCATTATCACATACAGCACCGTAACAAGTTCTCAGGGAGATTTGTTGTGGACGGTACACACCGAGGTGAAATACCCCTTCTATTATCACCGCGGTATTTTGGAACAAGACGAGGAGTCGGATAATCCTCCGTTCTTTGCCAGTTACGGTGTTTTGAAAATGGGTAAAAAGCAGCCTCAGGTATTAGTCAATGATGAGGCATTTCCTTACACGCGTTACGAGCTGAAAGAGGTAAAACGCCAACAAGAAATACGGGTCCCGCACGGGATTTTCCGCCGCAAGTCAAATGGTGCCACTGAATTTGACGGCATTTGCATTGCCAAATACACCATGTATCAGGATACAGGCGCATTAATCAGCCTCACTTTCATAGAGCAGACATCACCGGAATCCGTACCCGTTTTGACTCATTACCAAGGATTACAAGTAAAAGACAATGAGCTGTGCGATGCCTCAGGCAAGTGCATTTTCTCCTTGTCTAATGACGGCTGTGCAACTACGCTGACGGATGAGCAAGGGCAGGAATATAGGGAAATGAAGAAGCATTTTCACCAAGAACCGGAGCGGGCCTCATACGCCCCGTAACCTACTGCTTAACGCAGTATTCTCCATACGCAGATGCTGAGCTGAGAGGACAATACGCTTGACTGCATACCGGGATTGCTCTATACTGCCTTGCAGATTCATGAGCAGCCCCGTGCACAACAGAAAAACAAGAAAAGGTATCAGTTCCCTGTACCTTCTGAAAGCTCTGTGTGCTTTTTTAGTGGTGGTTATTCACGCTCAAATGTGGGGCAAAGATGCTATACAGCCTATTTTGGGCATGGCGACGCCTTGTTTCTTGTGCATAACCGGTTTTCTGCTGTACTCCGACAACAAAGAAAAAGAGCTGGGTAAGGCCATCAAATGGGCAAAAAAAGCACTGTGGCTCAGTATTATTCTGAACCTACTGCACATGGGGCAACACTTGTGGGACGGCGTGCCCATCAGCCAATACAGTGTAAGCGGTTTGTTGACCAACTTATTTACCGGCATAGCGTTCAGTACCCATTTGTGGTATCTGAGTGCGCTGTGGACAGGGCTGTTGTTCTTTTATGTGCTGCGGCGCTATGCGGGTCTCCTCATTTGGGTAGCCCCCCTACTGTATTGCTGGGCGCATGTATGTTTCAAATGGGGGGCTGATATATTCCCGCAGGCTGAGGATTATGTGCTGTTTTTGTTACGCTGTAACGGCCTCATTACCGGTTTGCCTTTTTTGTGCACAGGGTACCTGATCGCCCGTCATCAAGAGAGACTCACGCACCTCCGACTTCTGACGTTATGGTGGGGGCTCTGCCTGTTATTTTTATTTTTCGGGAGCTACGTGATGAGACTGCTCCCGATTGTGACGTATGGCTGGCCACATTTTGCGGTAATGTACGCTTTTATCGTGCTGACATTGGCACTCTGCATACGCTACCGAGATGCTCGCATTCCCGGTCTGAATGAGATTGGACAATACCACTCGGCCAATATCTACTTTTTCCATATTCTGGTTCTCATTCACTTAGGTAGAATCTTCCCGGAGATAGGGCCATGGCAAGCAATCTCCGTATTTATATGTAGTATTCCCGTTTCTTGGTGTATCAATAAATGTGCCGAGGGAATCAACAAGCTCAAAGTTGCCGCACAAAATCACCCCACGGCTGCGTGTAAATAGCAGAACCGTGGTCACTGCCCCGCAGCATGCGGAACCCGTAACGCCGAGAAAAAGCCTCTCCCTCGGGAGTCACGTTGTCCGTTATCACCTCCGCACAGCGGTGCGCCACATCTGCATACTGCGCTGCTGCGGCCTTTAATAATACACGCGTCAATCCTTGGGCGCGGTATGCAGAATCTACCACCACACAGCATAAAAACATGTGCAGCGGGGTACCTGAAGCCACGTGAATATCCTCTACGCCGTCAAGGGTTAAAAAGTGGTCATTGAATTCCCCTGCTCTCAACGCCTCATCAATATGCTTCTTGACGGGGAACAGATTCACAAACCCCACGATGTTATCATTATGAGCAGCAGCAACTACGGTGTACGGATAACGCTGATACCACCTATAAGCCTCTTGTGGAGGCGTTATGAATTCTTCCCCGTAAAATTGAAGCTCCAGCTGTGTCATCTGCTCAAAATGGTCATAGCTGAGCTGCCGCAACAAAATCACCCCTTCCATTTTAACTTGTTACGCACTTTTTTTAGCAAGGTGAGAGTTTTTGTTTCAATATCATAGCGATATTCAGAATGGCTGCAACCGCAACACCAGGTGGAAAACTCAAACGTATGCGGATTTATCCAGCGGATGGTTCCCCTACCCTCTACACTATGTTGATTTTGCCAATCAGGCTCGGTAGCAGAATCCAAAGCAGCGCTCTCAAAAATATAATGCTTCCCGCTCCCTGCCAAGACCAAATAGCGACCATCCGGAGACCACGGCATGTCATTAGCCTCCATGGACTCATAGGGAGCCATGAGCAATTTGCCCCCGGGAGTACGGATTTTGACCTCTTCTACAAAAGGTGAAACGACCAGCTCTGTCTCCTCGGCCTCCGAAATAGATGGGGAGTCTTCCGCCGCGTACAACATACATTGATGCTCATATTGCACCCACCCTTTCCCGGCGGGATTTCCCACTCGCTTCATCACCTCTGAATAAACGGGAGATGAAGATATAAACTTATCATCTCTGATACGAACTTCAAATGAATGCACACCGGCTTCTTCAAGAGCTGCCAGCAAACGCTCAAAATGAGGAGACCGATACTCCTCATAAGTTTCCACTTTTAACACTAATACGGCATCATCTGCAGCCGCAACTTGTACACAAGCGGCAACATCTGTTTGAAGGGTAACCATAACCTCTGCAGAAAAAATGACAGAGGGTAAACATAAAAGCATTAACAGTAATACTCGCATCAACAGCATCATAGTCAATAACTATTATTATGTCAATCCCGTTTTCCGAAAATACTTTTCTCACGCACTTCCGGAGGAAGGTCTTTATAATGGTCTTTTCGTGAAAGGCCATACATCAGCTGAGCTGCTTCCCACCCGGGGGCATCACCATGCTCCGAATCACATTCGGCATGCCGATACCGACTCGCTCGCCCTGACTTTTTACCCATACGCACATGGACATATAACATACAAGGGCATACTACCATACCAAAAATAAATAAGACACCGGACAATGGCGAAGAAATAAAAAAGCACGCCACAATACTCAAGGCCATGAGAGTCAAGATAATCTCCGGCATGTGAGAAAAACGAGAAGCGGCTTTTTTGATACGCTTAGACTTACCCTTTTTCTTTGCAGCGCGCGCTTTCTTTTTACCTTTTTTCATACGCTCAGCGTATAGGACGTTTACGGCGAATCATACGACTGCGATTCAGCGAGGTTTGAGGATTAGCAAACACGCCCCTCAATTGAGCTTTCATATTCTCTTTTACTTGGGGAGATATACGCAAATCAGCATCAATCATCATATATCCCACATCTGCCGCAGCCAAAACATCTTCCTGAGTTTGCGCCATATGCAGCATCAGCTTATATTTCAGCTCCAATAATTGGCGCTTGTTTTGCGGCACAGCCTCAAACAAAGCGGCATCAATGATTTCCAAAGCTACGGCATCCGTCGGCGCTACCTCTGACGCGTGCTTGCACGCCAAAAAACGCCGCTCAGCATCTGCAAGAGCTTTCAAGCCACTCCTATCATGGGTGTCTATAGCCATTATTTCTGCTTGCAGCTCTTTATTCAGAGCATGCAGCTCCTCCGGCAACAAGCGCCACGCTGTAAGCAAGGCTTCTAATTTAGCCACACCCTCCAAAGATTCGGCAGATTTTACAAATTGAGCAGCCTGTAACCCCGGTTCCAATATAGAACGCACGTGCAACGGGTCGCTCTCATAGCCGAATAATCCCCCCAAAGCACGCCCCTTGGCATCCAATACCAACACGGTGGGGTACCCATCTATGCCATATTTGGCACACAATGCCTGATTTTTTTCCAAGAGTTTGCGGTCAAACTTCGGGTTATGCGGTACATCTATCTCAAGCAAGACAAAGTTTTTTTCTGACCACTCTGCAAATGAGGGATTATCAAGCACCTCGGCACGCAACCGCATGCAATACCCACACCAATCAGACCCGGTAAAATCTGCGAGCACAGCCTTACCCTGAGAAGCAGCCTGGTTCAAAGCAGCCTCGTAATCCGTCCCCCAGTCAGCGGCATTCACGGCTGCTGACAATACCACCACAGCGGGCATTAAAAATAAGTTTTTCATTTTCGAGATGTTCACAGACTCCATTTTACAAACAATCACACACACCGCAAGCATATTTCTTCAGCGCTCTTCGTTTCTCTATGAAAAATAGCGTGTAATTCAACAAAACTCCGGGTAAGTAAAAACAAACAATTCCACCCCAGCCAAGCAAAAACATACCCATGGCATACGCAAATTCATCCATAGAATCCGGAGTAGAATTCCAGCCGGCACAACAAACATACACGGTTGTCAACAACGGCAGCAACAACCCCACCAACTGCAACAGAGAACCGCACTTCGTACGCGCATGTATATACAGCACTCCGAAGACTGGGCAAACTAACCAAAGATAAGCAAAAAAATAATCACACAAAACCTCAAAAATTGTAGTTTCTTCGTAAGTCGGATAATATCCGGCGTGTGACATCAGCCCCACAAAAGACAATGCGGCCGCAATACAGAAAAATTTTCGAATAAAACGACGCCTCAAGAACACACACGGAGGCAACATTCTTTGCGCAGAGACGACATTAACGCCAACTGATTCGGTTTTAGTCAACTTCATCTTCAATCATCACAAAGTTGTAATTGTAAATCCAAAGTTTGTTGAAAACACCCCGGATTCTTCAAGTACTGATGCGGCTCTACGTCTTTCAGCTTTGATATATTGTCATGCTCTACGTGCATGGTAAAAGTAGAATCGGAGGAACGCCGCACCTCAATGACGGCATCCCATTCGCTCCCCGATGAAACACCATAATCAAATACCGTCTTAACTCCTCCTTTGATGAGTTGTTGTTCAGAATGCCCCGGATACTTAATCAGAGACAATCGTAAGCGCAAGGTATAAGGCGCGTCCACTCGCTCAGCATCGCAAGCCTCTACTGTCCAGCGACACGCTTTATCATTGAATTCCCCCATCCCCGGAAAACGTATATCCCCTGTGGGTTCAACCCGTACTTTAGTAATGCGATTGCCCTGACGCGTCTCTTCTATCAGCAACGGGATTCTACACAGTTCTTGATTCACCCAATTTACATCCATCAATTTAACACCCGAAGAATACACCATCGGGCTGTTAGGAAGAATAGTATCCTTATGATACGTGTTCGTTGAACATGATACCATGGTACTGATAAAAGCACCGAAACATATCATAGAGATGAGTTTTTTCATAAATATAGCTGTGTTTCTATGCAAAAATTATAGCAGAAACATCCAGTGCGTTGCAAGTCAATAATTGAATACAAAGCGGATGAAAAGTTGAAGTTTTAAAGTTGAAAGTAATCAGGTCGGCCCCCGCAAACGTCAGGAACACATGTACACGCTAAACATGCGCAGAGTGATACTTTCCATTTTCTACTTTCAACCTTCAACTTTATAATGATATTTGCCCTGCGGGCAAGTGATATTACTCCTGCGCAGTAGTGATATTGAAGTGCCCAGCCCTTCAGTTGATGCGTAACCCACACACGAAGTGTGCCGAACTCCACACATTAAACATCAAAATTAAACTTCAAACATTAACGAAGGCTATCTACTCCCGGAGAGCTACGCAGTAGCTCGGAGGCCTCGGCGCAGCAAGCGAGAGTTAGCGAGATGCGAAGACAGAGCGCGGGACATCGGGATACAATTTATCCTTTTTTGCAAGCTGCGCGCCGCCTAGGCGGCTTGCACGATAGTGCGGCGCTATCGCGCCTTTCATGATAGTTTACACATGATAGTTACGCCACCTG